>CALZKI010000026.1 GCA_945787995.1 uncultured Lachnospiraceae bacterium
TAACGGAGGAATAAACGTGTCTAAATCAGATGCCAAAACCAATATTGGCTTAAGAAGAAAACTGAATCAGGATATGTTCTTCACTTCAGATGCTCCGGTTGGTAATTTGAAAAATCTCTACATTGTGGCAGACGGAATGGGTGGTCATAATGCAGGAGACCTGGCTTCCCGCTATACGGTGGAGATCATGGTAGAGCAGATCAAATCCAGCCAACAACAGAATCCCGAAAATATCCTGTTGGAGGCCATCCGGGAAGCAAACCGATTTGTGCGACAGAAGGCATATGAAAACCCTGACCTGCATGGTATGGGCACGACCGTTGTTGCCGCCACATTTGTGGGAAAGCATATGTTGGTGGCCAATGTGGGTGATAGCAGATTGTACCTTGTAGGAGACACGATTGAACAGATCACAGTGGATCATTCACTGGTAGAAGAGATGGTACAGATGGGTGGCATTGACCGTTCGGTTGCAAGAAACCACCCGGATAAAAATATAATTACCCGCGCTATAGGGGCTAAGGATACTGTTGATCCGGACTTTTTCCATCGGATTGTGGAGCCGGGGCAGTTTGTTCTGCTTTGCTCTGACGGATTAACCAATATGGTGGAGGACGAACGGATTCAGGCTATCATCATGGGAGACGGTGCCATCAGCGAGAAGGTGGACTTACTGGTTGATGAAGCCAATCATAACGGTGGAAAAGATAACATATCCGCTATTATCGTAGACCCTTTTGTTGAGTAGATTTTCAGTTGGAATTGAGGAAAGTATGATAAAGATAGGAATGATTCTCGGTGACCGATATGAAATATTGGAAAAAATCGGAACCGGTGGCATGTCAGATGTATATAAGGCAAAAGATCACAAGCTAAGCCGATTTATCGCTGTGAAAGTATTGAAGCAGGAATTTTCTGAAAATGCCAATTTTGTATCGAAGTTCAAGATAGAGGCTCAGGCGGCAGCCGGTTTGATGCATCCCAATATCGTCAACGTATACGATGTTGGTGAGGAAGGCGGTATCTATTATATCGTCATGGAGCTGGTTGAAGGCATTACATTAAAGAAATACATTGAAAAGAAAGCCAGATTGTCTGTGAAAGAAGCTGTGAGTATTGCCATTCAGGTTTGTATGGGCATAGAAGCAGCTCACAACAATCATATCATTCATAGAGATATTAAACCCCAGAACATCATTATTTCAAAGGAAGGAAAGGTGAAGGTTACAGACTTTGGTATTGCAAAGGCTGCAACCAGTAACACCATTACTTCCAATGTGATGGGATCTGTTCATTATACTTCACCGGAGCAGGCGAGAGGCGGATACAGTGATGAGAGAAGTGATATCTACTCTTTAGGTATTACATTATTTGAAATGCTTACCGGCAGACTGCCGTTTAATGGGGAGACTACGGTTGCCATAGCAATCAAACACATTCAGGAAGATATGCCCTCTCCCAGAGAGTATATTTCTGAAATCCCTGTGAGTGTGGAAAAGATTGTCTGCAAATGTTGCCAAAAGAGCCCTGACAGACGTTATCAGAGCATGCCCGAGCTGATCGTGGATCTGAAGCAGTCCCTGATAAATCCGGATCAGGACTTTGTCAAAATGATTGCACCGGACGAAGAAGCTGTTACAAGAAATGTATCTGATGAAGAGATGGCGCAGATCAAAAAGCAGACAAAGAAAATAGATGCTTATGACGAAAAGATTCGTGTCAATAAAGAAAACAAACGTCCCTCCGGAAAAGATGCCGGTAAAAAGAATTCCGGAAAGAAAGACAGCAACAAGAAACAACCCAAAAAGAAGACACACACTGCACCTGTGGCAGAAGCGTATGAGGATGATGATTACGATCCCAAAATGGAGCGCATGACCACACTTTTTGCTGTACTTGCAGCTGTATTGGTGGGGCTGATCATTATTTTCCTGGTGGGTCGTGCTGTTGGATTGTTCCAGTTCGGAACCATTATCAAACCAAAACCGGAACAACAGGAAGCGGTGCAGACTGTGGAGATGCCGCAGGTTGTGGGAAAGACCCTGGATGAAGCAAAAATGCTTTTGTTGCAGGCCGGTCTGACACCTGAGATTGAATATCAGGAAAGTGCAGCTGATAAAGAAGGAATTGTTCTGTTTTCCAGCGAAACTGCGGGTATCATGGTGGAATTGGGAACCAATGTAATCCTTACTGTGGGACAGGGAACCAATGGAATCCCGGTACCGGATATTACCGGTTTATCTCAGGCAGAGGCAAAATCTACTTTGGAGCAGTTGGGATTTACGGTTAATGTAGTGGAACAAAGCGATGAGACTGTAAAGAGCGGTATGGTTATTTCCATGAACCCGGAAGGAAATACTACAGCACCTGCAGGCTCCACGATTACAGTTTACATCAGTATCGGTGGAACCCAGAGTGGCAAGATCAAGGTTCCCAATGTAACCGGTATTGATGAAATGGATGCCATTGTGATGCTTACGGAAGCAGGTCTTGTTGTGGGAACTGTATCTGAGGTAAACCATGATGATTTATCTTTAAGCGGTAAAGTATGTTATCAGAGTTATTCCGCAGACACTTATGTAGATAAAGGAACTGTGATTGATCTTCGGGTCAGCATTGGTGCCAGAGAAGCCACTTACTATTATTCCGGCAGCATTACCGCACCTACTGAGGATCCCGATTATGAAAGCGGTATGAGTGTGTTGATCAATGTAACCGGGGCAGACGGTTCTTCCATTATCAGCAACAGAAATGTGGAAGTGTTCCCTTACGACATTCCTCGAATTGATGGCATTAAGACGCCTGTGGGAACGATCACATTCACGTTCACGGTTGTAAAGGAATCCGTTACTGTGACCGATCCTGAAACCGGTGAGACTACAACAACAGAAGGATCTACAACGCAGAAAACGGTTACCAGGGAAGTAACCTTCACACAAGAATAAATGTTTTTCCCTTGAAAGAGGGAACGGAATAGGTTTTTTAAATTTATGCAGGGGAAAATTGTCAAAGGAATAGCCGGATTCTACTACGTACATGTAGAATCCGGTTCTACATATGAGTGCAAAGCAAAAGGCAGCTTTCGGAATCTTCACATCAAACCGATGGTGGGTGACAATGTGGAGATGAAGGTGCTGGACGAAGAAAAAAAATTGGGCAATCTGGAGCAGATACTGCCTCGTACCAGCACATTGATTCGTCCTGCCGTAGCCAATGTGGATCAGGCTCTGATCATTTTTTCCATCGTCAGGCCGGATCCAAACTACAATCTGTTAGACCGGTTTTTGATTCGCATGGAGAGACAGAACCTTCCGGTTATCATCTGCTTCAACAAACAGGATATTGCTTCGGAAGAGGAAAAACAGCAATTGCAGGAAGCCTATGAGACCTGTGGATATAAGGTGCTTTTTGTCAGCGGAGCTACCGGTGAAGGGATGGAACAACTGGGTGAGCTGCTGGAGGGAAAAACAACCACTGTGGCAGGACCCTCCGGTGTGGGAAAATCTACAATCATCAATTACCTGAATCCGCAAGCTTCTATGGAGACCGGTGCCATCAGTGAAAAAATCGGCCGTGGAAAGCATACCACAAGGCATTCGGAAATCATTGCATTGGGGCATGGAACTTACATCATGGACACCCCGGGATTTACCACATTGGATATATCAGAAATACAAAAAGAGGAATTGGGCTTGTATTATCCGGAGTTCGTGAAGTATGAACCCAGTTGCAGATATGCGGGATGTGCACATATTACAGAGCCGGAGTGCGGCGTCAAAGAGGCAGTTGAGGAAGGCAAGATTTCCAAAGTGAGATACGGGAACTATTGCCGCCTATATGAAGATTTGAAACAGGTAAAGAGATATTAGTGCCAGTGGGGACGGGGAAATTGGCTTCCGGCACTACCAAAACGAAGGGGTACATTTTGATTACTTATCAGGGTATTAGTCTTTGGGATGCAGGTTGTATTGCCGGCAGAATCCTTTTGGAAGAAAACAGCAACAGTCGCAGTCAGCAAACCGAATTGCCACGGTTTGATTCAGAAACTGCGGCTTTTTTGTATGCAAAAGAAGAAGTGAGCAGACACTTGGAAACGTTGTATCAACAGACCTTACATCTGGTGGGGTCAGAAAACAGTGCGATCTTTCGCTCCCAACAGATGATATTGGAGGATCCCCTTTTTTGTGATGAGATTCTGCGATTGATAGAACAGGAGAAACTTACAGCGGTTGAAGCAATTCGACGTGTCACAGAGAATTGGGAAAAGGTGATCAGAGAAAACGGCGATGGCTCGTTGTTTTCTGATCGTGCATATGATGTCACCGGTGTAGGCGCGGAACTGGAAGATGTGCTTGTAAATAATAAATGTGAAAACCGGGAGAGGTTCCCTGAAATGCCGGAAGAAAGCTATATTCTGGTGGCTTCCATGCTGTCTCCGGGTGCCTTGATGGCGATGCCGCGAGAGCAGATCAAAGGCTTGGTACTGCAGTCAGGTGCCATCCATGCCCATGTGGCGATCTTGGCGAAAGCAATGAAAATCCCTACCCTGATGGGATGTAATATGGATCTGTCCCAAATGAAAGATGGACAGAAGGCCATTGTAGATTTATCAGAAGCGAAGCTGATCTTACAGCCGGATGAGAAGCGGTATTTGAAGGTTCTTCGCAAAGGAAATGAACAAAGTACAAAGAGCACAGGAATAGCAGAAGAACGTTTCCTGCAAAGCGGAATGAAAATCTGTGCCAATCTGACTACGCCGGAAGAATTGACAGAAGAAGTGGAGCAGACGTTTCATGGGATCGGATTGTTCCGAACCGAGTTTCTATATATGAACAGGGAGACTTATCCTACAGAGGAAGAGCAATATCAATGTTATCGCAGCATTCTGCAAAAGATGGGAAGTAAACCGGTGGTGTTTCGAACCATAGATTTGGGAGACGATAAGAGTGCAGCCTATTTGGATCTGCCTAAAGAAACAAATCCTTCTTTAGGCTATCGTGGCATCCGATTGTGTCTGGACAGACCGGATGTATTTCGGGTACAACTGCGTGCCTTGCTTCGGGCTGCTGTCTACGGTGATCTGAGAGTATTGTATCCCATGATCACTTCAGAAGAGGAAGTAGACCGGATACAGGAACTGGTAACGGAGATTGCCGCAGACTTGGAACAGGAAAACCTGCCCTACAGGATACCGAAGCAGGGGATTATGGTTGAAACGCCTGCCGCGGTTTTGTTAAGTGATAGGCTTGCTGCGAAAACGGATTTCTTCAGCATTGGCACCAATGACCTGGCCCAGTATACGCTGGCGGTTGACAGACAAAGTACGTTAGAATACATGAATCGTGTATATAACCCCCATCATCCTGCCATTCTGGAATTCATTCGTATGACCGTAGAAAACGCCCATCGTCATCAGAAACAGGTGTGTATCTGCGGTGAGATGGGATCAGATCTGTCGTTGCTGGACTGGTTTGTGGAAATTGGCGTGGATTCGCTGTCCGTTGCACCGGTGGTGGTGCATTAGGGACGGTTCTTTTGCCACGAACAGAGCCCATTGCCATGAGGAGTGGCAAAAGAACCGTCCCTAATGCAGCGGTAGCCAAACCCGCATTTGCGACTTCTCTCTGTTACACCAGGTGTAGTACGGAATGGCAATGGCATCACAGTTTACGGAGGTAGGAGCTTCATCGCTGTATAGAGCTTCGGATACAGTGATTCTGGTTGCCGGTACACGAAGCTTTGTGGCTCCACATAGCTGCTCTTTTAATTTGGCATCTGAAATACGATGCTTTGCTACCATACTGGGAAGCATGGAGCCCTCTTCCAGAACAGTAATGGGAGCATCATTTCTTAACTTCAAAGACAAAACATCGTTGTCATTATCTACCCCTTCAAAACAATATACCAACGGACCACGCATGACACAGCCATACCCTGTCAGTGCGGGAACCTTTGCAGAAGGGTACATTATCCTGGGGGTACTGTCCAGTTCAATGGTAACGGACGCTTTTCCTTCTACCGGAAGGTACAGATACCCTTTTTCCAAGGGGAGAGTGCAGGCTAATCCATTTATCCGGATGGTAGTATTTTTGCTCCAGGCAGGAATTCTGATGGCTAAAGTATTATGACCTGTGACCTCATAGTTTACGGTGAAATCGTAGGGATATTCGGTGGAACACTCCACATGCAAACCGTTTTCAAAATCCACGGTTCCTGCTGCAAACATATGACAGAATGCGGTGGAAGCATTTTCCCCATAGGCATATTTGCCGAAGGAGGAAATCAGTCTTGCTGCATTTGGAGGGCAACAGGCACAGGCGTACCAACCGGGACGACGTGTCAAATCATGTTTTCTGGTAGCGGTTTCCTCTGCAATGCCGGGAATGGATTCTAAAGGATTGACATAGAAGAAACGTTTTCCGTCCAATTCCATACCGGCTAAAACGGTATTGTAGAAGGCCTGTTCCATCACATCACCATATTTGCCGTCGATTTCATTTTCCAGCATCTTGGAGGCAAAGAACATCAGCCCGATGGAAGCGCAGGTTTCCGCGTAGGCGGTGTCATTTGGCAGGTCATAATTGACGCTGAAGGCTTCCCCGTGGACGGTGGATCCGATGCCGCCGGTGATGTACATCTGACATTCCGTAATGTTCTTCCACAAACGCTTGCAGGCAGCCAGCAATTCTGCGTCATTGGTACGGCTGGCAAGATGAGCCATGGCAGTATAGAGATATACGGCCCGGACAGCGTGACCGGTGGCTTCCTTAAAGTCTCTCACAGGTTCATGGCTTTGTTGATAACGGTGATTTGTGGCATCACTTCCCCATACGATCCAATCTCTGCTTTTGACTTCTTTTTCATAATAAAAAGGATCTACGCCACGGACGTTGATAAAGTGCTCTGCAAGTGCAAGGGCATGTTCATTTCCTGTCAATTCATATAACTTCAAAAGAGCCAGCTCTATTTCCGGATGTCCCGGATAGCCTTCCTTTTTTTCATTGATGAACACATCATAGATATGCTCCACATATTTTGTCATCACATCCAGGAATTTACGCTTTCCGGTTGCCTCATAGTAGGCGCAGGCACCTTCCAGCAAATGACCGGCACAGTAAAGCTCATGGGCTTCCAACAGATTGGTCCACCGTTTCTCCTGATTTTCGATGATAAAATAAGTATCCAGATAGCCATTCGCATCCTGTGCGGCAGCCATCAGATCAATCAATGCGTCTGCGTTAGCCTCCATCTTTTCATCCGGAAAAATGGAAAGCGAGTAGGCTACTGCTTCCAGCCATTTTCCTGCATCGGAATCCTGGAATACCATGCCGTAAAAGCCGTCCCCTTTGTCCTTCCCACGGAGAACATTGGCAGCATTGATAAAGTTCTGAATTACGTGACTTTTGGGTGCATCTTCAGCCCGGTCATTCAACACTTCATACTGATAGGGAATGACGGTATCCTTGACTAATTTCTGATAGTTATAAATGAATCCTCTGGTAGGATGAAAAGAGGTCTGTTTGATTTGGGATTGTGTTTTCATGGAGGCTCCTTTGTTCTCAATAATCTTTTTATGGGTATGCTTTTTCGAAAAAAACCACCCCTGTATGCTTCTGTTTTTATAATAAGCCCGACAGGTATTCCTCGTAAACAGGATTTTCACAAAACTGCAAAAATATGGTAAAGTAGCAATGGTAGGAGATGGCATAAACGATGCCCCTGCTTTGGGGTGAGCCAGGGGGACGGGGAAAATGGATTAGGAGGTATACAAATTAGATGAAAAAAGAAGATTACGCAAGGATTTTTTTAGAAAGCCATCCGGGATTTTTTGAGGGCAAGGAATTGAAAGACTTTCCGGAAGGAAGAGTTTGTGAGGAAATGTTTCTGCCATTGGAACAGTATGATGAAACGGCACTTAGCATACCAATACCGGAAGGCGTGACGATTGGTTATTATGACGGTGACAGAGAGGTGTTACTGGCAGCAGCTGATGAAGTTGTTCCAGGCTGGTCAGGATTCTTTAAAAAAGGGGATCCGGTGTTCTGTGCCATGGTTCACGGACAACTGGCCAGCTTTTGTCTGCTGGAGGACATGGGGCAATATACCATAGACGGCAAAAGGATCAAGGTAGGCGGCCCCGGATGCGTGGGAACTCTTCCCAAGTTTCGCAGACAGGGCATCGGTCTTGCCATGATACAGAAAGCAACAGGTATTTTAAAGAATCAGGGCTATGATTACAGCTATATCCACTATACCGGAGTGGCTCCCTGGTATGCAAAGCTTGGTTATGTCACACAACTGAAGTGGGACAAGAATGGAATCCTGTAATCATTCCAAGCCCTGCAACTATCGATAGAACAAATAATCACTTCACAGAGAATTATCACAGGTTGTTTCAGAAGTTTTTGGAACAGTACGGCGGGGAAAACGGATTATGTCAGCTGATTGCCGAAACCAAGGAAATGATAGCTCCCTATGTGGAGAGTGATCCCACCCGTTTTTGTACGTATGAGGAATTTGAAAAAGGTGTGACTGCTTTGGAAGAATTCTGCAGTGCCAGGCTGGATAGTATGGAAGGACAGCTTCAGGGCACCATACCTTCTACGTCGGAAGGCCAAAGCAGCGATTCCGAAAGTTTGATTGACGGTTCTCATATTTCCATTTCAGATATGGGCGGTATGAACGGTATGGGCGGAGGACATAATCCGGGCGGTATGAAAGGCATGGACGGAGGACATTTCCGATAGGCCTTTTCGCCTTTTACATGTTATCGGAAAAATGATAAAATGGGAGAGATAGAAATGCATCAGATTTCTGTCTCTCCTTTCCTAATGTGATACATCCTGAAGAAAGAGGTATGTTTGGTGTTTGTCTCGCTGTTTTTTGTAGCTTTTCTCATATTGTTATGGATGGTATATCTGCTGGAACCTGCGAAATACCGCAAGAGTACCCTTTGGCTTTTCAGTTATGTGTTCTGCGGATACATATCCCTGCAGGCATTGGTGGCTCTTGTTCTGTCTACGGTGCTTGTGTTTCTGGGTGCTAAAGCGATCGAGGACTGTCGGAATCGGGACAGTACCGGCAACCTGAAAGCAAAACTCATCGCCATCGCTGTTGGCTTTGGCTTTGCTTTCGTATTGATTGGTGTAAAGAACATTCCTTATCTGATCAAAATGTTGGGGATACAGTGGGTGCCCCAAGACAGTCCTTTCCGGAGTCTGGTGCTTCCGGTGGGGTTCTCCTTTTATGCCTTTGGGGCCATTGGATATATTTATGATGTATATCAGGGGAAGGAACAAGCGGAACGGGATTTTCTAGCCTTTGCACTGTATATGGGCTTTTTTGCCAAGCTTGTCAGTGGTCCGATTGAGCGAAAAGGAACATTTGCAAAACAAATCCATGCCATGGAGCATGTGAAGGTGTGGGATACTAAACGCCTGGCACTGGCGGCAAATGATCTTTTATGGGGTTATTTTCTGAAGCTGGTGGTAGCTGACCGTTTGGCATTGATTGTGAATGAGATATACCGGACGCCTATGTATTATGATACGGTCTGGCTCGCGGGTGGGGCCATTTTTTATAGTTTCCAGGTGTACGCTGACTTTGCCGGATATACCTGTATCGCCCTTGGCTGTGCAAAACTGTTCGGGATACAGCTGTCACAAAACTTTGCAAGCCCCTACAAAGCAGTGAACATTACGGATTTCTGGCGCAGATGGCATATCTCTCTGAGTTCCTGGCTGCGGGATTATGTGTATATACCGCTGGGCGGAAATCGCAGGGGAACATTGCGAAAATATGGAAATACCATGATCGTATTCATACTTTGCGGTATATGGCATGGAAATGGATTGTCTTTTCTGGTGTGGGGAATTCTTCACGGGATGTATTCTATTCTGTATCATCTGTGGGCAGGCAGGAGAAAAAATGCCGGTACAGCGGCATCCGGAAACAGAACGAAAACGGGCACATTTTTTGCCCGGTTACTCACATTTTTGGCAGTTACCTTTGCCTGGATCTTTTTCCGGGCAGAGTCTCTCACACTGGCACTGGATTATATCAGAAAAATGGTGACAAACGGAATTCACCCGATAAATTCCATTCCCGGATTTGAGAGCAGTGGCGTTTTGATGATTCAGGTCTACATCAGTACGGCACTTATCCTTCTGGTCCAGTTTGTGGATGGCATCTGTGACAGAAAGCAGATGGTATTTTCGGAACTGATGCAAAAGCAGAAAAGAGTGGTAAGATACCTGTTTTATTATGTAACGATCATATTGATATTTGTGATCGGGATTTACGGAGGGACTTTCCCTGCAGAGACCTTTATCTATATGCAATTTTAACAGATCTCTTTTGGGGCAATTGTGCTCCGGACCATTGCAACATTCCCTTTTTGGAATGGTATCGCGGGCAAAGAAGTTGAAAAAAAGTTATCTTTGGAGATTTTTGTTTTGAGTATGTTTCAAAAGAACAAATGGATTTTGAGAATCGGTTTGGTCATTTGTCTGGCTGTTTCCTTTCTGGTTTTGAGTAACATCCTGGAATATAAATCGCCTCATGGAATCAATCAGACAAGAGCGTTTTATGACCAACCCAAGAATACAATCGATGTACTTGCGGTGGGCAGCAGCCACGTGCATTGCGGCGTGAATACCGCTACATTATGGGAAGAATACGGTATTGCCGCGTATGACCTGAGTGCTGCGGAACAGCCCTTGTGGATGACCTATTATTATCTGCAGGAAGCATACAAATACCAGAACCCTAAGGTGGTGATTCTGGATGTCTTTTCGCCGGCCAGATTTAAGGAAGATTACCATGAAAGATGGGTGGAGGAAAGTGTACTTGGCATGCATTTCTCAAAGACCAAATGGGATATGCTTCAGGTATCTTTGGAACCGGAGAAGAGAAAGGAGCTTTTTCCCTCTTTTTTGTCCTACCATAATCGATATACGGATCCCAACAAGGAAGATCTGGTGAACATATTCGGTAATCATAAAGGAAAAAGAGAGAGCAAGGGATTTACTCCGGGATTTGTCAGGGCTGATCAGTCTCAACCTTTTACCGCCTGGGAGGAACTGGAGGACTATCATCTGTCTGCAAAATCAGAAGAATATCTGTACAAGATCATGGAATTGACCAAAGCCCACGGAAGTGAACTGAAGGTCATTGTGGTGCCCTATAATCTGGACCCACGGGACCGGATTACGTATGATGAAATCAGTGACATTGTCAGTAAGGAACAGATTCCCTTTACGGATTATACAACGCTTGTGGATCAGATGGGAATTGATCCCGCTAACGATTTCAATGATCATACGCATCTGAATTACTGGGGCAGTGTGAAGTTCTCGAAGTATTTGGGAAAAGAACTGCAGAGTGCATATCAGTTGCAGGACAAACGTGGCACGAAAGGATATGAATCCTGGGATGCCCATGTGGAAAATATAAGACAATCTGCTGAGGGGAAGTAGACAAACAGACTGACCGGTTTTAGAAACCGGTGTACTTAGCTGCATTGTATGAAATCAGTGAGTGGCAGGGAGAAGCACATAAGAAAGTAAAAGAGAGGTATGTTCAAAATGTTGGAAAAAAGGAAGAAGAAGGCACCACTGCCGTTACAGATTTTTGGAAAAGACGAATTTCTTGCCATGGCAGAAAGAAATGCAAAACCCTATAGACAGTTAATGTCCTTTTATCGTTGTGCGGCAATGGAGATAGAGACAAAGTTTCGGGTTCTGGACGAGGAGCTTTCACTGGAAAGTGAACATAATCCCATTGAGTCCATTAAGACCAGAATCAAGAGTGTGGACAGTCTGGTCAGGAAAATGAATAGAAAGAATATTCCTTTGGATATCAAATCCATTGAGGAGAATATCTATGATATAGCGGGGGTCCGGGTGATCTGTTCCTTCCCGGAGGATATTTATTTTCTGGAAGAATGCCTGCTGAAGCAGGATGATATTACCCTGATTGAAAGGAAGGATTACATAGCAAGTCCTAAGCCCGGCGGGTACAGAAGCCTGCATTTGATCGTGGAAGTGCCTATCTTTTTGCAGAATGAAAAGCGTCCCATGAAGGTAGAAGTACAGCTGCGTACCATTGCCATGGATTTCTGGGCAAGCCTGGAGCACAAATTGCGTTACAAAAAGAACCTGGATGAAGCATTATTGGAAGCACTGCAAAAAGAACTTTTGGATTGTTCCAACAAGAGTGCGGAATTGGATCTGAGAATGGAAGCGGTTCGTAAACAGATAGAGTCTTTTCGATAAGCATGAAAGGATCTGAACAGTTTCCAAACGGAATGACAGAAAAGAGAGAAGAACGATGATAAAGCATGTACTATTTGACTTGGATGGCACACTGCTTCCTATGGATCAGGATGAATTTACCAAAGGGTACTTTCAGATCTTGTGTAAGAAAATGTTGCCTTATGGTTATGACCCGAATATTTTGTCAGGGGCTATATGGAAAGGAACCGGTGCCATGGTTGCCAATGATGGAAGCGTAACCAATGAGGAGGCATTCTGGATTGCCTTTTCCAAATTGCTGGGTAATCGGGTGTTGGAGCATAGATATCTCTTTGAAGAGTTCTATGCCAATGAGTTTGACGGAGGACAGGTTTTCTGCGGCTGTAATCCTTTGGCTGCAGAGACAGTGGCTTTTGCAAGAGAAAAGGGATTTTCCGTTGCCCTTGCAACCAACCCTTTGTTTCCAAGAATTGCCACCGAGAAGAGAATTCGCTGGGCCGGCTGTAACGTGGAGGATTTTGAGTTGATCACCTGTTACGAGGATTCTTCTCATTGCAAACCTAATCCGGATTATTACAGAGAAGTGCTGGAGCGATTGGACTGGAAGCCGGAGGAGTGTTTGATGGTGGGGAATGATGTCACAGAGGACATGGTGGCGGCAACCGTGGGCATGCAGGTTTTTCTGCTGACGGATTGTCTGATCAATAAGGAGCATGCTGACATCAGCGTGTATCCCCAGGGTGGCTTTGCGGAATTACAGCAGTATTTGGGAGCGTGTCAATGAAATCTTTTTTATATGAGTCAGCTATTGGTAACTTGATAGTGCGGGCAGATGAGATCGGCCTGGTGGAAGTGTCTTTCCGGGATAAAGAGGCTGTGTCAGAAGAGGAACTGCATACGGGAGAGTGCAATGGACAGGTACCGGAGGATGTGATATTGGCACAGGCGAAAGCCTGGTTAGACACCTATTTTTCGGGAAAAGACCCGGGTGCGATACCACCGGTGCATCTGATCGGAACCGATTTTCGTAAGAAAGTCTGGGAAGTGCTTTGCCGGATTCCTTACGGCCAAACCACCACCTACGGAGCGGTTGCAAAAGAAGTAGCTTCCATGATGGGGAAGGAGAAGATGTCTGCTCAGGCAGTCGGCGGTGCGGTAGGAAAAAATCCGGTGGATATTATGGTGCCCTGCCACAGAGTCATCGGCAGTGACGGAAGTATGGTTGGATACTCCGACGGATTGGAATATAAAATAGCGTTGTTGGAGCTGGAAAATGTCCGGAAAGGAAACAGGTAGGCAGAATGAGTGTATATACCATGATAGTTATTATACAAAGCCTGAGTATTCTTGTTCTTGCTGTGGGTGCAATCTATCTGATCAGCAACTGGAGAGGCAAGGAATATTCCTATCTGGTGCTGTTTAGCATTGTGACTATGGTGAACAATATAGGAGCCCTGATTGAAATCATATCCCCCGGGATGGAAGGAATTCTGCTGGGAACCAAGTTTTCCTATGTGGGGAAGGTATTTATTCCGTTGACCTTCTTTTTGTTTGTCATGCAATATTGTGAGATAAAGGTACCACACAAGGTGCAATTGCTACTGACCTGTTTTCATATGTTCATTGCGTTCTTGGTTTTCACCTATCCTTTGCAAAATTGGTTTTATACCTATGTAGAGTATGCGACAGATGGATTATTTCCGCATAATAATTACGGACATGGCGTTATGTATCATGTGTATACGGTCTGCCTGGTGCTCTATTTCCTGGTTATTTTTGCGGTTATCATCAAAATTCTTATGCAGGAAAGCAGAAGGAAGAGAAGAATACAGATGTACTATATGCTGGCGTGCTCGATTTGCGCCATAGCAGGTTTTCTGATTTTCCTGACGGGAGTGACGGGAGGTTACGATACAACATCCCTTTCCTATGCCATTTGTAGCATTCTTATGGCCATTGCTCTGACAAAATACGATCTGCTTGATACCGTGGAGTTAGTACATCATTATGTCATTGATAATCTTTCGCTGGAAATCATCGCGTTAGATGAGGATGATAGAATCATCTATTATAATCAGCCACTGCTTGAGGAGTATCCGGATTTTGAAGAAAAGGGATATGAGATTGTAAACCATTTAGTCTCCTTGTGTAAAGAAGAGCAGATGGTGGAAATTGGAGAAAAGGTATACAAACCTGAATATAGAGATTTAGTCAAAAACGGCAAATTCAGAGGCCATATCCTTACATTAAGCGATATTACGGATAACTATAATTATACAATGCTGATGAAGAAGATGACAGAGATAGATTCTCTTACCGGCCTGTATAATCGATTCGCATATGAATACCGGATATCTGAAATTAAAAAGAAAGAGATACCTTCGGATAATTTGATATTATTTGCAATGGATATCAATGGATTAAAAGAGGTTAATGACGTGAAAGGGCATGATGCCGGGGACGCCATGATCTATGATGCTGCTCAATGTATCTTACGTGGAATCGGCAGTTATGGAGACTGTTACCGAGTGGGTGGTGACGAGTTTATGGCTGTGATCATGAATCAGGACGTAGATCCTTACCTCATAGCAAAGAAGATAAAAGAAGAGGCGGAAGCATGCTGCAATGAGGTGTATGCAGTCAGCATTTCAATCGGATATTGTGTTGCAAATGAGAAGGATGGTTTGAAACTGGAAGACCTTGAGAAAATTGTCGACCGGAGAATGTATCAGGATAAGGAGAAGTATTACCAAAGCAAAGGTATTAACCGACGGGCAAGAGATGAGGTATTTCGGGGAATCTATGACTCGTATCTCAAAATACTGAAAGTGAATCTGGAATCGGGAGAGGTTGACGTCATCAAAGAGGATATTCTTGAAAAAGAAGAAATCTACGGCTATTTCAAAGATCTGAAAACCCGGTTACAGAGCTTCATCCATTGCGGAATGGTACATGAGGAGGATGTGGATATGTTCCTGGAAAAAACAGACCCGTCCCTCCTACAAAGACAGTTTTCGGATGATAACACCCATAGTGTGAAAATGTATTACAGAAGACGGGTGGGAGACTCCTATCATAAGGTGATGGTGGAAGTGATTCCAAAGAAGGAAAATTGGGAGAAAGAACCCATCGTATTCATCTATGTAAAAGATATTGAAATGATATAGAAAATGGATTTTTTGAGAAATGTCCGTTTTATTGGATAAAAGAATGGAGGATGCTATGAGATTAGTGAAAGATTATATGAATGATACACTATTACGTCATGAGCTGAATGCATTAACGGAGGCAACCTTTTGCTTCAATTTTGAAAGCTGGGTTACGAACGGATATTTTGAAGGGGATTATATCCCGTATTCTATAGAGGAGAATGGGAAAATTTTATCAAATGTATCTGTAAACCGGATGCATTTTATACAGAATGGAGAAAAAAGGTATTATCTCCAGCTTGGCACAGTGATGACAGCATCCGACCACAGAAACCAAGGTCTTGCCCGCAAGTTGATGGAGCATGTGCTGGAAGAATATGATGGAAAGTGTGACGGAATCTATCTTTTTGCAAATTTGAGTGCTTTGGATTTTTACAGAAAGATGGGGTTTATAGAAGGAGCACAGTACCAATATACATTGAAGGAGGATGTAAGGCTTGCAGCACAGAAAAAGACTTTGGAGAAAACGCAGGGAAAAGGATTTGTCAAAGTGGATCCTTCTGATGCCGGCATGAAGAAAGCATATATGGATGCTGTCAGGAACAGTGTGGTAAACGGAGCTCTTGAACAGGAAAATAAGTATGGACTTCAAATGTTTTACACGGCTGGTTTGGAAAATGTATACTATTCGGAAGAACTGAATTGTTTTGCGGTTATGGAGGAGAATGAGGATGCAGTTGAACTGCAAAGTCTGATCAGCACAGAATATGTTGCACTGGAGAAGGTAATTTGTCAGATTCCTTTCTCTTATAAGGCATTAACGTTGGGATTTGCACCAAGGCAGGAGGAAAGAAACCTGTTTGATCGTCATTTGTATCTCGGTGAGGATGATTATCGACTGTTTTACCGGGGAAGGCATTTGGAAAGTATTGAGCAACAGGAGTTGTATTTTCCGGTACTGTCACATGCATAAGTGAAAACGGTGAAGAACAGAAAATCATTAGACGGCGATGTAAAGTTTTTCTTGACAAAGTAAATATATGTTAACACAATTACATTACAACTTTCAGCAGCGGGTGACAATCCCCTGCTGAAAGGAAGAGATACCATTTTTTGAGAGGTTATACGGATGA
>CALZKI010000027.1 GCA_945787995.1 uncultured Lachnospiraceae bacterium
CGGAAACAGAATGCGTTTTATAGATAACTGATGACGGAAGAAAGAGGCCTGATGGGTTTTAGTCACCCAGGCTGAGTGGAGTCGGATATGGTTCGGGAAGACAAAGTAATATTAATGACAAAGCTTGCTTCGTATGAGAATAACGAAGGTAAGAGAAATATGGCGATTGGTAATTTCTTCCGTGGAGATTATCTTAGTTGGCAGGTCTTAAAATCCATTATCTGTGCAACCATTGCCTATGTCATTCTCATGGGAGTGGCTATTGTATACAATTTTGAAGAATTTATGTTAGATATCTATAAGACAGATCTTTTGGAGTTTGGAAAGGATCTGTTGGTTCGATATGCCGTTTTTGTGGGTGCATACGGTGTTTTGACTTATGTGATCTATTCTTATCGTTATGGCAAAGCCAGAAAGAGCCTGCGCATCTACTATCAAAATCTGAAAAAAGTATCTGCCATGAATCGTAAGGAAGAGTAAGAAGTGCAGATGCTGATGGAGGTTACATTATGACTTCGTTACTTGTAGCGAAACAGAAAATAATCGTGTTTTTTGAAAAGTATGACGTGTATATTATGCCCGTCATCAAATTCCTGATTGCGCTGATCAGTTTATCCGTGATCAACAGTAAGCTGGGATATATGGAACAGATAAACGCGCTTCCTATCGTATTGATTGCAGCCTTGATGTGCTCCTTTATGCCCACCGGATTTATTTTGGTGGTTTCGGCGCTGTTTGTGCTGCTTCATTTATACAAATTGAGTATGGAGTGTGCCGCTATCGTGGGAATTGTTTTCCTGCTTCTGGCTCTTCTTTTTTTCAGGTTTTCTCCCAAGGATTCTCTGGTGGTACTCTTGACACCCTTGTGCTTTGTGTTGAAAATTCCTTACATTATGCCTATTCTCATGGGATTGATCGGAACACCGGTGTCGGCGGTCTCTGTTGCATGTGGCGTGATTGTTTATTATCTGGTCGCACACGTGAATGCAGATGCCACCGTGATGGGTACTATGGCCGAGGAAGCTATTACCACAAAAATAAAATATCTGATTGACGGCATTATTCATAACAAAGCCATGATTATGGTTGCTGTGGCTTTTGCCATGGTGCTGGTTATTGTGTACGCGGTTCGTCGCCTATCCATTGACTATGCCTGGCCTATAGCAATTATTGTGGGTGTACTTTCCAACATCGTTATTCTGATTGTGATGGAAATGATGTATGACGTTGGACTTGGCATTGGCGGTGTACTGCTTGGCAGTGTGGTTGCCGGAGTGCTCGCATACGGCTATACCTTCTTTTTCTTCAACCTGGATTATACCAGGCAGGAAAAGGTACAGTTTGAAGATGATGATTACTACTATTATGTAAAAGCAGTGCCTAAGATGACTGTTGCAGCACCCAAAAAGAAAGTGAAAAAAATCAATGCGCAGAAAAGAGAGCATGCTAGATAAATATGGAACATTTTAAGGAATTATTTGGTGTATACTCGCAAAAAATTCATATGCCTGCAGTGCGATGGACAGATATTGTTGAAATACTGATCATCGCTTTTCTGGTTTATCAAATCATGAAATGGGCAAAGACTACCAGAGCCTGGTCCTTATTTAAGGGTCTGGTTGTTATTTTGGTGTTCATTTTGCTTGCGGTTGTTTTCCATATGAACACGATTTTGTGGATTGTCCGCAATGTAATCAGCATTGCCGCCATCTCTCTTGTGGTGGTTTTGCAGCCTGAATTAAGGCGTGCGTTGGAGACTCTTGGACAGAAGAACTATCTGGCCTCCATCCTAAACCTGGATTTGCAAAATGAGGAGGAAGGCTTGTTTTCCAATCATACAATTGATGAAATCGTTCGTGGCTGCGTGGAAATGGGGAAGGCCAAGACCGGTGCTTTGATTGTTATTGAGCAGAATCAGCCACTGACGGAATATGAGAGAACCGGTATTGATGTGGACGGCGTGGTTTCCAGCCAACTTTTGATCAATATTTTTGAACATAACACACCACTCCATGACGGAGCGGTTATCATACGGGGAAACCGAATTACTTCTGCAACCTGTTATCTGCCTTTGTCAGATAATTTGTATCTGAGTAAGGAACTGGGAACGCGACATCGCGCAGGTGTGGGAATTTCTGAAAATACAGATTCGCTTACCATTATTGTTTCGGAGGAAACCGGTAAGATCAGTGTGGCTTACAAGGGAAATCTGGAGCGTTCATTGAATGCAGACCGCTTAAGAGAGAGACTTGTTATGCTGCAGAATAAACCTGTTGAGGATAAAAAGAGGAAACTCTGGAAAGGCAGGTCAAAAACATCATGAAAGATTGGTTTACCAAGAACTGGGGGCTGAAATTGGGCTCCCTGATTTTTGCTTGTGTTCTCTGGGTTATTGTTACAAATATCAACGACCCTGTGATTCAATATAAAGTATCCAATGTTCCTGTCCGGTTTATCCATACAGATGTGATCTCCTCTCAGGGTAAGGTGTTTGATGTGCTGGACGGTACAGATGTTATCGATCAGGTAACCATTACCGCTGCCAGATCCATCATTGATTCTCTCAGCGAACAGAACATTATGGCTGTGGCAGACTTTAATGATCTGACTATGCAGGAGACCATTAGTATTAAGCTTTCCACCAACAAATATAATGATAAGCTGGAAAGCATTAAGGGAAATATTGATGAAGTCAGATTAAAGATCGAAAACAAGAAAACGCTGTCCCTGGCTCTGAAGGCAACAACCACGGGTGAAGTGAGCGAGGGATATCTGCTCGGTGATATTACCACAGATAGAAACCTGGTAAAAATATCCGGTCCTGAATCAGTCGTTTCTCAAATTGCGAAAGCCGGTGTGGATGTAACAGTATCCGATTTTACCAATAACATCAGTACAGATGCAGACATCAAATTATATGATGCGGACGGCGAGGAAATTGACAGAAGTCTGGTCAGCATGAATATTTCTTCCGTAAAAGTCAATGTTGAGATTCTGGAAACCAAGAGAGTTCCGTTGTATTATCAGGTATCCGGTACTCCGGCGGAAGGTTATATGATGACCGGTCAGGTGGAAGGCAATGTGGATTCCCTGCTGATTGCCGGCAAGGCAAATCGAATTCGCGACATATACCAGATTGAACTTCCGGAAGAAGCGGTTAATGTCACCGGCCAGACGGAAGATATGATGGCTATTGTGAATGTGGCAGACTATTTGCCGGAAGGAGTATCTCTGGTGAATCCGGGTGCAGGTCTTGTTACGGTAACGGTATATATTCAACCGGAACAGAGAAAGATGATCAAGATTAAACCGGAAGATATTCGGATTAAAAATATTCCTGACGGATACGAGGCTGCTTTGGTAGAGGATACAGAAGAATATGAGGAAACCTTCATAGGGTTGCGGGATGACTTGTCTCTGGTCAATATAGATAATATTGAACCCACCGTGAATATTGACGATTTGCAGAGTGGCAATGAAGGGGAAACCTTGAAAGACGGCACCTATGAACTGGTGGTATCCTACAATGTGGATCAGGAGAAAGTCTCCACAGCAGAAGAAACAAAATATGTGTCTGTCATCATAAAAAAGGCAGAGTGAGCACATTTTGTCGTTATTGACGTGGGAACCCAGACGCTATGGAGCGGAGCATAAAACGCATGATGAGATATTTTTAGGAGAATGGAGTTAGAGTAACAGTATGGCAAGACTATTTGGAACAGATGGTGTACGAGGCGTTGCCAATCAGGAATTAACGCCCTTGCTGGCTATGCAGCTTGGCCAGGCCGGAGCATATATTTTGACAAAAGAGGCAGATCATAAACCTACCTTAATGGTAGGATGTGACACGAGAATTTCCGGTGATATGCTGGCGAACGCATTGATGGCTGGTGCATGCTCTGTGGGAGCAAATTGCATTTACGTGGGCGTGATGCCTACCCCGGCCATTGCTTATCTGACAAAAACAGGAATTGCTGATGCCGGAGTGGTTATTTCCGCTTCCCATAATCCGGTGGAGTTTAATGGAATCAAATTTTTCGATGGGGAAGGCTTTAAATTGCCGGACGCAGTGGAAGATGAGATTGAAGCCCTGATCGCTTCCAATATGGAAGGTGTGGACTTTAAGGTTGGTACAGAAATTGGTAAGATTGATTATCAAACGGAAGCCGCAGAGACCTATATTAACCATTCCATTGCAATGGTGCATCCGGACCTGACAGGATATAAACTGGTGGCGGATTGTGCTGAGGGAGCATCCTACTATACTTCGATAGAGGCACTTCGAAGATTGGGGGCTCAGGTTATTCCGATTCACAATCATCCTGACGGAACCAATATCAATGCAAAGTGTGGTTCCACCCATATGGAAGAATTGATGGAACGTGTGCTTGCAGAGGGTGCTGATATGGGGCTTGCCTTTGATGGGGATGCTGACCGCTTCCTGGCAGTGGACGAAAAAGGCCGGAAAGTGGACGGCGATCAGATTATGGCAATTGTTGGAAATTATCTGAAGGAAAAAGGGCAGCTGAAGCAGAATACAATTGTGGCTACTGTGATGAGTAACCTTGGACTTTTCCTGATGGCGGAGAGGCAGGGCATTAGGGTAGAAAAAACAAAAGTCGGCGACAGATATGTGCTGGAGCGGATGAAAGAAATCGGAGCCTCCATTGGCGGCGAACAGTCCGGACACGTTATTTTCCTGGATGAAAATACAACCGGTGATGGATTGCTCAGTGCTTTGCATTTGCTGCAGGTTGTGAAAGAGAGCGGAAAGAAATTATCCGAACTGGCTGACATTATGGAAGTGATGCCTCAGGCGCTGGTAAATGCTTCTGTACCCAATCAAAAGAAAGCAACTTTTTTGGAGAATCCTGAAATTGCTGCTGCAATCAGTAAATTGGAAGAAAAATTTGCGGGAGAAGGTCGCGTACTGATCAGACCTTCCGGAACGGAACCGCTGGTGCGTGTTATGATTGAAGGTAAGGATATCAATGTGATCCGGCAGGATGCAGAGGACCTTGCCAAACTGATCACCAAAGCGATGAATTAACTTGTAGAATTTCTGTGGGAATGATATAGTGGGGATAGAAAAACTATAGATCTATTTGGAGGAATACTAGATATGGTAAGTCAGAAGGTGGCTATTAAAAATCCAACCGGACTCCATTTAAGACCAGCAGGCATCTTGTGTAAAGAAGCAATGCAATATAAATCATTGATTACTTTTTCTTTCAGAGATAACACGGCAAATGCGAAGAGCGTATTAAGTGTTCTGGGTGCTTGCGTAAAGTGTGGAGACGAAATCGAAATTTTTTGCGACGGTGAGGATGAAGAGGCTGCACTCAAGGCTTTGGTTGCAGCGATTGAGAATGGACTTGGCGAATAAAGGTAACCCCACTGCTGAGGCGGTGGGGGTTTTTACGTTATAGGAGAAAAAAGATGTTGCATGTAGACAGATACAGAAAAAATCCGGTGGTAGATTACCCTGAAAGAGAGTGGCCGGGTAAGGAGATTGAAAAAGCGCCGGTGTGGTGCAGTGTGGATCTGCGGGACGGTAACCAGGCGCTGATCGATCCTATGGTGGTGGATGAGAAAGTCGAATTTTTTGAATATCTGGTCAAATTGGGGTTTAAGGAAATTGAAGTGGGCTTTCCGGCTGCCAGTCAGATTGAATTTGATTTTCTTCGTCAGCTGATTGAAAGAAAATTGATCCCTGATGATGTGAAAGTACAGGTGTTGACACAGTGCAGGGAGGAATTGCTGGATAAAACCTTTGCCTCTATTGAGGGGTGTTCTCAGGCAATTGTACACATTTATAACTCTACCTCTACTTTGCAGCGGGATGTGGTATTCGGAAAGAGTCGTGAAGAAATCATTCAGATTGCAGTGGATGGAACCCGAATGGTAAAAGAACGTGCAGCAAAGTTTCCGGGCAAGATTATTCTGGAATATTCTCCGGAGAGCTTTACCGGTACAGAGTTGGATTTCGCCTTGGAAATCTGTACCGCTGTGCAGCGAGAATGGGGACCCACAGCTGAAAATCCAATGATTATCAATCTTCCTTCCACTGTAGAGATGAATACACCAAATGTTTATGCGGATCAGATTGAATGGATGAATAAACATTTTGAAAACAGGGAAAGTATTATTTTAAGTGTACATCCTCATAATGACAGAGGAACCGGTGTGGCCAGTGCCGAGCTGGCATTGCTGGCCGGTGCGGACCGTGTGGAAGGAACTTTATTCGGCAATGGAGAAAGAACCGGTAATGTAGATATCCTGAATATTGCATATAATATGTTTTCTCAGGGGGTAGATCCGAAGCTTGCAATCGAGCATATCAATGAAAGCATCGAAATCTATGAGAGATGTTGCAAGATACCGATCCACCCAAGGCATCCGTATGCCGGAAAACTGGTATTTACGGCATTTTCAGGTTCTCATCAGGATGCCATCAACAAAGGCATTCACGCACTGAAGGAGCGTGGCAGTGCAATATGGCAGGTTCCTTATCTGCCCATCGATCCGGCTGACATCGGGCGTGAATATGAACCCATCGTCCGAATCAACTCCCAGTCCGGCAAAGGCGGGGTGGCATTTATTATGGATACTTATTTTGGCTTCAAGCTGCCCAAGAGCATGCACCGTGAGTTCGCAGCAGTCATTCAGAAGATATCCGAAGGACAGGGTGAAGTTGCTCCCACACAGATTATGGATGCGTTCCGGGAAGAGTATCTGAACAAGAAGGAACCAATTCATTTCAGAAAATTACATGTTGAAGATTTGGGAGACAAGGAAGACAAGGCATTTGATACCAGTGTTGTGGTTACTTATACCAACGCAGGTGTAGAGAAGGAATTTACGGCGGTAGGTAACGGACCTTTGGACGCAGTACTTCGGGGATTGAAACAGGAATTGCATTGTGATGTGAAAATCCTGGATTATCAGGAGCATGCATTGCAGAGTGGTGAAGGTTCTCAGGCGGCAGCTTATATTCATTTGCTGGATGCAGATACCGGACGGGTTACCTACGGTGTTGGCGTGAGCTCCAATATTACCAGAGCCTCTGTTCGTGGTGTATTCTCTGCGATTAACCGATTGCAGATCGGTTGATTGACTGAAATACCACCGGTTATTTGTTTGTGAGGAGGATTAACATGATAAAAAAGGTGATTGTAACAGGTTGCAATGGTCAGCTGGGAAGAGCGGTAAATGAGTTGTATGCGGGGGATACATCCTACCGGTTTGTAAATACCGATGTGGCAGAATTGGATATCACGAATATTGATGCAGTGATGGCTCTGGTGAGAGAGGTGAAGCCCTATGCCATTATCAACTGTGCTGCACATACGAATGTGGATGCCTGCGAAACACAGATGGACCTGGCTTACAAAATCAATGCCATCGGACCGAGAAACTTAAGTATTGCGGCTACGGAAACAGGCGCAAAACTAATGCATATTTCTACAGATTATGTATTTGACGGAAAAGGCACAAGACCCTATTTGGAATTTGATAAAACAGATCCACAGAGCATGTACGGTGCCACAAAACTGGCCGGTGAAAACTTTGTAAAGGAATTCGCGGATAAGCACTTTATAGTTCGTACTGCCTGGTTATACGGAGACGGTAAAAACTTTGTGAAAACCATGCTAAAACTGTCAGAAACTCACGAGAAGATCCGAGTTGTAAATGATCAGTTTGGTTCCCCTACCAGTGCAAAGGAACTGGCAAAAGCGATTCGGGTTCTATTGCCTACCGATAACTACGGCTTGTTCCATGGTACTTGCGAGGGAGATTGCTGCTGGGCTGATTTTTCCAGGGAGATATTCCGACTTGCCGGAAAGGATACCGTGGTAGAGGGCATTACATCCGAAGAGTATGGTGCTCCTGCAAACCGTCCAAAATATTCCATTTTGGAGAACTATATGTTGAAATTGACTACCGATTTCATGTTTGCGGATTGGCATGATGCGATCGCAGAATATATGAAGAGTATCTGAAGCATATAGGTTGTAAATTTACATTGAAATGAGGAATCATACAGTGGAACTGTTTCAAAAACTATTTTCCAATTACATTTTGATAGCGGCTTTGTCCGGCTGGCTGGTGGCACAGATCATCAAAGCCATCCTGCATTTGGTGGTAACAGGAGAATTTCAGATAGAACGTCTCTTTGGGGACGGCGGCATGCCAAGCTGTCATTCGGCAACCGTATGTGCTCTTGCGACGGCCACAGGCTTGGGGTGTGGTGTGGACAGCAGTCACTTTGCTTTAGCATTTGTTTTTGCAACCATAGTGATCAATGATGCCATGGGAGTTCGGCGGGAAACCGGCAGGCAGGCAAAGGTCATCAATGAAATGATGGATCTGTTCAAGGAAATGGGAAAGAGCGGTAAAAACATGTCAGCCCAGGAGACCCTAAAGGAATTGGTGGGACATACTCCGCTGCAGGTGCTGGTGGGGGCCACCATAGGTATTATAGTGGCTTTGGCAGAATCACCATTTTTTCCGATACACTAGAGGTGTCATCCCCTCTGCATTGCGGAATACTTTGATAAAATATCCGGCATCCTGAAACCCACAGGAAAGGGCGATTTGCTCTATGGAGGTGTCAGAGAAGCGAAGCAGGGATTTGGCGTGAGAAATACGAATCGCTACCAGGTCATTCAAAATGGTAACACCGTAGTTTTTCTTATATTCTCTGGATAAATGAAACTTGCTGATGAAAAATCTGGAAGAGAGATCTTCCAGATTTATTTTTTCCGCAAAATGCTCCTCCAGGTAGGTATGAACCAGTTGTAACTTGGCCTTGATAGAATAATCCCCGGATTCCTCCTCCTGTTTGCAATCAAAACAATAGGCGATCAGGTCTGTAATATATCGATTGGCGTACAATTCCATCAGGGAAGATTTCTGGTACTGGCTTTGGAACAGTGTATCCAACAGCTCAATGAAAACCGATGGATTGGATGGCCGAAATAGGAAAGAATGTCCGGTTTGGCGGAAATACTGATAGAAATGGCGTGCCTGATTCCCTGTAAAATGAACCCAGGCCAGTCTCCAGGGATCCACATCGGAGCTTTCGTGAGAGTAAGGAGAAGCACAGTCGATCCACGCACAGTCGCCTGCGGAAATAGCACAGGTTTCCCCTTCATAGGTAAGCGTACCGGAGCCCTGCAGGACGATAAAAAACAAATACGAATCCAAATTCTGACGGCGGCTTATATGGGGTTCGATACTCTGCAGTGTACCTACCTCCTGGACGTACAGATAGTGTTGCTTTGCATAGGAAGAGGGTGTATTAAGAATTCGGTTAGAGGATGATTTTGCCATATGAAAAGGTTCCTTTCGGAGTAGCAATATTTTACTATTTTGGGGCAATATTATATGTTGCTATCCGTATTATACAATAGTATACTCTCGTATGGAATAGCAAGATATGAGACTATTTTTAGGAGGTAAGTATGCAGAACGTAGCATTGATTACAGGTATTACAGGGCAGGACGGATCCTACCTTGCGGAATTATTATTGGAAAAGGGATATGAAGTACATGGTCTTGTGAGAAGACACAGCATCAGCAATACAGCAAGAATTGACCATATTCTTCAGTCTGACTATAACAAGGTAAAATTCTTCATTCATTACGCAGATACCACTGATTCCAGTAACCTGATGCGGTTGATCGCTGAAATCAGACCCACAGAGGTATATAACCTTGCGGCCCAGTCCCATGTAGGTATTTCCTTTGAAGTACCCGAGTACACCGCAGAAGCAACCGGTGTAAGTACTTTGAAATTATTGGAAGCAATTCGCGTCAACGGAGGAAATTGCAGATATTACCAGGCATCTACGTCAGAACTGTTTGGTGGACTTCCGGAGACCGCACCACAGAGCGAAAAGACTCCGTTTTATCCAAAGAGCCCCTATGGTGCTGCAAAATTGTACTCCTATTGGATTACGGTAAATTACCGTGAAGCTTACAATATGTTTGCATGCAACGGTATCTTATTTAATCATGAATCCCCCAGACGTGGTGAAAACTTTGTGACCAGAAAGATTACATTGGCGATCGCCAATATTATCGCAGGAAAGCAGGAGAAGCTGTCCCTGGGTAACATGAATGCAAAACGTGACTGGGGCTTTGCCGGTGACTATGTAGAGGGTATGTGGCGTATGCTGCAGCAGGATAAACCCGGGGATTATGTGCTGGCAACCAATGAGACCCATACCGTGCGTGAATTTGTTGAGGCTGCTTTTGGAGAACTCGATATTCAGATCCGTTGGGAAGGAACCGGAGTCAATGAAAAGGGCTTTGATGCAAAGACCGGAAAACTTCTGGTGGATGTGAACCCTGAATTCTACAGACCTTCGGAAGTTGAATTCCTCTGGGGTAACTGTGAGAAAGCAGAAAAGGAACTGGGCTGGAAGAGACAGACAGATTTCAAAGGACTTGTAGCAATGATGATGGATGCTGATCTGCAGGAAATTGCAGGTATGTCCTGTGAGGAATATAAGGCATCTCATAAATAGGAAATTATATGATTTCAGTAATACTGATTTGGCTTTATGCGCTGATAACCGTATTCCTTTTGGGATACGGTTTTGCGACTATATGGAAGAAAATAACAGGGTATTCTATGGAAGGTTTTTTGGACCTTCTGATGGCAGGCATTGTGGCCGCAACCGTGTATGCCCAGTTTTATAGTCTGATCGCACCGATCGGATTGATCACCCATCTGCTTCTGTTGGCATTTTGTTTCCTTATCTTTGGGCGGAATAGAAAATCACTGAAGGAAGTTGCCGAAAAAACCTTTACCCTGCATGGAAAATACTGTGTGGTGGGTGCTGTGGCACTATTCTTTTTTATGGCATACGGTACCTCCAAAGGATACATGCATTACGACACCGCGCTGTATCATGCCCAAAGCATTCGTTGGCTGGAAGAGTGTGGGGTTGTAAAGGGATTGGGGAATTTGCATTGCCGTTTGGCATATAACAGTGCATCCTTTCCATTGACCGCGTTATACGGAATGGGTTTCCTGGGAGGACAATCCTTTCATGTGATGGCAGGCTTTCTGGCCTGGATGGTATCTGTTGAGGCGGCGAAAATCGGCAAAGCCTTTGGCAGAAAACGGCTTGTGTTGTCTGACTACGGCAGAATCATGGCAATCTATTATCTGCTTATCATTTATGATGAAATGGTATCCCCGGCCTCTGACTACTTTATGGTATTAACCTGTTTTTATCTGGTTATCAGGTGGTTGTCTCTGTGGGAGGCAAAGGAAAGCAGACCGGAGCCCTACGGTTTGCTATGTATATTAGGGGTATATCTGATTACGGTAAAACTGTCAGCGGCAGTGATCTTATTGCTCACATTGATACCCGCCGTACAATTGATCAAAGAGAAAAAATGGAAAACCATCGGATGCTGCCTGGTGACAGGGATACTCACGGCTTTACCCTATTTCATCCGAAATGTGGTGATATCCGGATGGTTGGTTTACCCTTTCACACAGCTTGATTTTTTCCCGGTTGACTGGAAGATTCCCAAAGGGCTGGCGGATTGTGATGCCAGAGAAATTCAGGTATGGGGCAGAGGGTATACAGATGTACTGCAGTATGATCTGCCCATTACCCGGTGGTTCGGGAATTGGTTTGCTAAGCAGACGATGATGGACAAGCTGTTTATTCTGGTTTCCTTTGCCGGTGTGCTGTTCCTGGTAATCAAATACATTTATTATGTATATCAGTATCTTCATGGCAGAAAGCCGGATAAAGGTGCAGTTTTTTTGCTGTATACAGAAACGGTGCTTGGAGCCTGCTTCCTGTTTTGGGTAAGTACGTCTCCGCTCATTCGATACGGTTGTGTATATGTGTGGCTGACCGGTGTCATCATCTGGGCAGAAGTGATAGAAAAGCTATGCAGTCATGTGTATGCCAGACGACTGGTTTACACATTGATTCTGTTGTTCGGCTGCTATAAAATGGTGATGTTTTCAAAGGAATTGATACAGTCCGGCACAACCCGTTATCTGGTGTGGCAGCAGGACTATGACAACTACCCCACTGAATCTTATGAGATACAGGGCATTACCTTCTACAAAGCCCTGGAGGGAGATCAGACAGGGTATGATCCCTTTCCAAGCGGACCTGGAGAAGCAGAAATAAAGCTGCGGGGAACTACGTTAGAAGAAGGATTTCTGGCACAATAAAGTAATCAAACCAAATGGAGGTTTATCATGAACAAAACAGACAAAATATATGTGGCAGGGCACAGAGGCCTGGTAGGCAGTGCTATCGTACGAAATTTGGAAAGCAAGGGTTATACCAATGTGATCGGCAGAACCCATAAGGAATTGGACCTGACCAATCAGGCACAGGTGCAGGCCTTTTTTGAAACCGAGAGACCGGACGTGGTTGTATTGGCAGCGGCAAAAGTGGGTGGAATTAACGCCAACAATACCACACCTGCAGAGTTTGCTTACGAGAATATGCAAATTCAGTGTAACGTGATCAAATGCTGTCACGATTATCAGGTGAAGAAACTTTTATTCCTGGGAAGTACATGTATCTATCCAAAGATGGCACCACAGCCTATTCCGGAAGATGCACTTTTGACAGGACCATTGGAGGTCACTAACGAAGCGTATGCGATTGCAAAGATAGCCGGCCTGGAAATGTGCAAATTCTATAAGAGACAGTATGGCGATGATTTCATCAGTTGTATGCCAACAAACCTGTACGGACCTCATGACAACTATGACCTGCAGGGTTCCCATGTAATGCCTGCCATGATCCGTAAATTTCATGAGGCTAAAGTGACAGGAGCAGCAACAGTAGAACTTTGGGGAACCGGCACACCTTTGCGGGAGTTCCTGTATGTAGATGACATGGCAGATGCCTGCGTATTTTTGTTGGAGAATTACAGCGGAGAACAGCATGTGAATATCGGAACGGGAAAAGAAGTATCCATCCGAGAATTGGCAGAAACAGTGCAGAAAACCGTAGGTTTTCAGGGAGAAATCGTGTGGAACTCGGCAATGCCTGACGGAACCCCCAGAAAGCTGACAGATGTGACAAAACTGCATGGACTTGGCTGGCATCACAAAGTAGATCTGGAAGAGGGCGTACAGCTGGCATACGACTGGTTCAAGGACAATGTGGAAGGTGCAAGATTGTAAACAGACTTCGTTTTGAATGTTGGAAGGAAGAGAGGATAGGTATGAAAACATATGGTGTAATCATGGCCGGTGGAGGTGGTACCCGTTTCTGGCCAATGAGCAGAAAGGCAGTGCCCAAACAACTTTTGAATTTGTCGGGAAAAGACCTGATGGTAAATGATACCATTGATCGCTTTGAAGGCATTGTAGAAAAAGAGGATATCTATATCGTCACCAATGTGGTACAGGCAGATACCATGCGAACAGCAACCACAGGCCGTCTTCCGGAATCCAATATTCTGGCAGAACCCGCAGCCCGAAACACAGCAGCCTGTATCGGTTATGCGGCCATGGAGATCATCAAAAAAAGAGGCGACGGCATTATGTGTATCCTTGCCTCCGACCATTATATTAAAAACACGGAAGGCTTTCAAACTGTGTTAAAGGATGCTGTCAAAACAGCCCAAGCCACAGATGCCCTGGTAACCCTTGGTATTGCACCTACCTTCCCCTCCACCGGATATGGTTACATTCGCAGCGGAGAAGAAGTATGCGGAACAAATGCTTATATGGTAGAAGACTTCGTGGAAAAACCGGATCTGGAAACCGCCGAAGCTTACCTGGAGGCAGGAAACTATCTGTGGAACAGCGGCATGTTCATTTGGAAGGCATCCACAATTCTTGGTTACTTCGAACGATTGCTTCCTGACATTTATGCCTGCCTGACAGAAATCGGCGACTCCATGGGTACTCCTGCAGAGCAGGAAACCATCAACCGGGTATATCCGGTCATCCCAAAGATTTCCATTGATTATGGCATTATGGAACGGGCGGATCATGTGCTTGTCTTAAAGGGCGACTTCGGCTGGAACGACATCGGCAGCTTCGATGCCCTGACAGCCATCTATGAGCCGGATGCCAAGGGCAACATCGGCACCGGCAAGCGTGTGATGATCGACACGGAAAATTCCATTATCTGTGCCAACAAACGTCTGATCGCCACTGTTGGTGTGCAGGATCTGATCGTGGTGGAAACCGGTGACGCTGTCCTGGTGTGCCACAAATCCAAAGCCCAGGACGTGAAAAAAATTGTCGAAACCCTGGAGCAGCAGGGCGAAACCGGCTACCTGTAATTCATCCCGGGTCACCCTCCCCTTTATCCCAAGCGGCCCCACCCATCCCCTGCGAACCGGCACGGCCTGCCACCATCTGTTTCCGCTAACATCTGCCGCTCCTTTACGGGGGCTTTGCACAATTTTCGTGTCTTGGCAATGGGTGAACATCTCCGTGACCCATGTACGTCTGTGAAAGACTCAGTAGGCTGTTTCCTAGTTTTTCTAAGCGGCACACTCGCAAAGTTGATATAATAAGCCGGTTTCCAAAACGCAGAGCTTCGCTCTTTGAACGGTTGGAAACCGGCTTAACATTTTGCTCGTTTGTGCCGCTAAGAAAAACACGAAAACGCCTAAATGCGTCTTTCCACAGACGCACACGGGTCTACGGAGTGTCCACCCTTGAAAAGACACGAATCATCGAAAGTGGAAAGCCCCCGTAAAGAAACAGAGCGGCAATTGTTAGCGGAAACAGATGGTGGCAGGCCGTGCCGGTTCGCAGGGGATGGGGGCTGCCCCGATGGGGGGAGGGCAGAACCCTGCGATGAATTACAGGTAGGCAGGAGGAACAGGTGATGGTATGCTGAATTGTGTGGAGAAAACGCGAAAAAGGGGGGACTGCCGATGTTGGCTCAGATTGAGGAAGCGGTTACGATGATTATGCTGGAACTGGGAGTGCCGGTTCATTTGAAGGGGTACCAGTATGTGCGTACCGGGATTGTGTGGTGCGTGCTGGATATGGAACGGATAAGCAGTGTGACGAAGCTGTTGTATCCGGAACTGGCGAAGAAGTATTTTACCACGCCGCAGAAGGTGGAACGGGCGATCAGGAATGCTGTTGAGGTGAGCTGGCAGCGTGGCAATGAAGAGTTGTTTGAAAGCTTGTTTGGATACAGCAGAAAGGACGAGAACGGAAGACCTACCAATAGCGAGTATATTGGAGGCGTGGCGGACTATATACAGCTTACCCTGCGAGAGAAGGGTATCCTGAAGTAGGGAAAAGATTATCATGAGGTGTAGAACAAGGTTCTATGCCTCTTTCTTATTTTGTGATATACTAAAAGCGTTAGTATGTCTTGGTGAAGACAGTTAGGATTTGGTAGAAGAATATGCTGTTTAATTCCATACAGTTTTTGATTTTTTTCCCCATAGTGACACTGCTGTATTTTCTGATTCCCCATAAGGTTCGATACATTTGGCTGTTGGTGTGTTCCTATTACTTTTATATGTGCTGGAATCCCACATATGCCCTGTTGATTTTGACTTCCACCATATTGACCTATGGTTG
>CALZKI010000028.1 GCA_945787995.1 uncultured Lachnospiraceae bacterium
GAGAAGAAAGGTAGGAAGGTCGGTATGAAAAATACACTTCATCTAAAAGCACCCGGAGATTGGATCAACGATCCAAACGGTTTTATCTATTATCAGGGTCGGTATCATTTGTTTTTCCAGTATTTTCCCTGCGCACCTGAATGGGGAACCATGCATTGGGGTCATGCGGTAAGTGAAGACCTGATTCATTGGACACATCTTGGAATTGCACTTTATCCTACAAAGGATTATGACCGCAATGGTATGTTTTCGGGTAGTGCACTGGAATTGGACGGAAAGATGTATTTGTATTATACAGCAGTTAAGTATTTGCAGACAGATGATGATTATATACATCATTCTGTTCCGGGGTGTCTGGAACAGAGTCAGGCACTGCTTATATCTGAAGATGGTTTTTCCTTCGATAACAGGAATGCAAAAATGCAGATCATTCCCCCTATTGCGGATGAGAATATTGGTTCTGCCGCAGATTGCAGAGACCCGAAGGTTTGGAAGGAAGGGGAATGGTATTACATGGTAATTGCCAGTACCTATCAACAGAAGGAGGGTGTATTGCTCCTATACCGGAGTGAGGATGGGGTGAACTGGAGCTACCTGAATCGTCTCCAGGACAAACGGTTTGGAAACATTCTGGAATGCCCTGATCTGTTTATGGTAAACGATGCATATGTACTGGTGTCCTCCCCAATAGCAATTTTGAAGGATACGGACTATCCTGAAAATCAAAGTACCTGCCAGCTGGTGTCCTTTGATGCAGAGACCGGAGAGGTAACACTTCGAGATTCCTATCAGTTTCTGGATTACGGGATGGATTTGTATGCGCCGCAGAGCAATCTGGATAAGGATGGAAGAAGAGTCATTATTTCCTGGGTAAGAATGCCGGAAGAGATGGCACCGGAGGATAATTCTGCGTCCGGAGGAAGATTTTGGAATGGCATGATGTCTTTGCCCCGTGTAGTTACTGTAAAGGAGGGGCATATCTATACAGCAGTACATCCAAACGTACGCGCATATTTTGAGGATGCCTGCTGTGAGAAGATAAATCATGATTGCTACCTGGAACAGAAGCGGGAGGGCAATAGTCGGATTTGTACCACCATAAAAGAGGGACAAGTTCTTAACCTGGATGGCTATCAGATTATGTTAAAGGATGGATGTGTTTGTACAGATCGTTCAGAACTTCTTCCGAAAAAACATGCGTTACATAGTGTATGTAAGAGTCCTTATGTAGGAGAGCAGTGCAGCCTGGAAATCTATCTGGAACAAAATTTGATCGAGATCTTCATCAATGATGGACAATACGTAATCAGCAATGTGATTTATCGATAATTGATCGCTGTAGGGACGATTCTTTTGCCACGGCCATCGCCCATTGGCTCAATAACGTGACAATGGGCGATGGCCGTGGCAAAAGGACCGTCCCTGCGACATGTCAATATGATTTTTCCGTCTTTGCTGATTTCAAATGCATTTCTGTTAGCCTTGCGAAGAATATCTTTTATCCAGTTCATGAATTTACGTCTCTTTGGTTCGCTTGAACTCTTCTGACCATTTTCTGTTACAACATCACCGGTGAGCACTTTCCTCGGAAAAACAATTCCGAACAAGAATTTTTTTGTTATCTGATGGTTCTTATGATACCAACAGAAAATGAAAGAAAAAGAGATGAAAGATTAAAAATGGATTAAGATATGGTAACTTTTTACATGGCTCTGTGTCCGGCAAAGAAGTATAATGGATTTATGTATGGAAGAAGCGTATAATAGACTCGGCATCAAGTGAAGATGGCGATGCAAATATAGTAAATTGTTGGAGGAATTCATGAAAAAGCACATATATATTGGTATTTGCTTGGTATGTTCTGTTGTTCTGCTTGCAGGATGTGGTAAGAAGAATGAAGTCGTGGATCAGGCTGAAGATGTGGAACTGGATAAAGTCGTGGAACAGGAGTCTGAAACCTATTCTGAAGATGTGAATGATGCGATAGCGCAGGCAATTGCCATGGAGCAGGAGAGCAAACAAAAGGAAGAGGAAGAAACTGCCAGGCTGGAGGAAGAAGCTGCCAAGTTGAAGGAAGAAGAGGAGGAGGTCACAGAAGAAAAAGCAGAGATCTCTCTGACATTTCCGGGAAAATATGCTTTGCCCTTCGAAGGGGAAAGAGGAACTGTAGAACTGATTACCTATGAGGCAAAAGATTATGTTGGTAATGGAGACAGTGTTGAAAAGAAGGCTTATGTGTACCTTCCGGCAGGCTATGACGAAAGCAAACAATATAATGTTTTATACCTGATGCATGGAATTGGTGGGAATGAAAAGGAATGGGGATTGAATAACGATACTGCAAAACTGAAAAGAATTCTGGATCGCATTATGGGCGAAGGAAGTGTGGAACCGTTTATTCTGGTAACACCTAACGGAAAGGCACTTGCCTGTGAGCATACACAGGAGAATGATCCATTCTATTTGTTTGGATTAGAACTTCGGAATGACTTGATTCCATATATGGAAAGCCATTATGCTACCTATGCAGAATATGATGAAGCAGGCTATGATATGAGTGCGACCAGAACCCACAGAGCAATGGCGGGGCTTTCCATGGGAGGGATGCAGACAATCAACATTGGTATTGGCGAATGTCTGGACCTGTTCAGCTACTTCGGGGCCTTTTCAGCAGCACCTACTTCTGATGCCAAAGGAATTGTTGCAAAGAATATTGAAGAGTCAGAGTATACGGTGGATTACTTCTATAATATTTGTGGCACCGAAGATACTATCGCATTCCAAAGTGCCAGCGCTGCAGCCAAGGATTTGCCGGCTATCTGTGAAAAACTGGTGGAGGGCGAAAACTATTTGTGGCACGAAAAGTCAGGCGGACATGATTTTGGTATCTGGTATTTAGGCATATACAATTTTTCTCAGCTTGCTTTCAGCAAGTAAAGAATAGCATGTCCGTTGCTGCATGTATTACAAACGGATAAGATGAGGACTATTATGAAAAACAAGCGAAATGATTATCTGGATGACTATATAGAAATGGAAGAAACCCTTGGGGATGATTATGAAGGGTATGAAGATCCTTACTATGCAAAGCCTGACAAAAAGGGAAAGCACAAAAAGAAATACCACAAAGATGATTACGAAGAATCTTATGATGAGAATGCATATGACGAGGATGAATATGGTGAGGAGCCTTACGATGAGGACGCATATGACAAAGATTCTTATGATGAGGACGAATACGACGAAGCCCCCTATGATGAGGACGAATACGACGAAGCCCCCTATGATGAGGACGAATACGACGAAGCCCCCTATGATGAGGATGAATTCGACGAAGAACCTTACGACGAGGACGAGTATGACGAAGACGCCTGCGGCGAGGACGATTACGACGACGACGGCTATGATGAGGATGATTACTTTGTGGCAAGACCTGTAAGGAAGCCGGCTAAGAAAAAGAAAAATAAGCCGGCTAAGAAACCGGAAAAGGGACCGAAACATAAGGTTGAACAGACCGGTAAAGCGGGAAAAGAAGCGGATATGGAAGATGGTGCGTTATTCAAGTACATAACCATCGGACTAACGATATTGCTGCTTGTGGTGATCGGAATTCTGCTTTTCGTGCTACTGAAAAACAAGGGAGATAAAGATACTGCGGAAGAGGTAACACCTGTTATGGAAGAACTGGTCCAGGAAGCGGACTTAGAGGAGCCGGAAAGCCAGGACGCAGAACAAAATGTAACGGAAAGTGAGGCCCCTTCAGGAGATGAAGGAACCCCGACAAAAGAGGAAACAAAGCCACAAGAGCCTAGTGAGTCCGCGGAAAATCCTGCAGAAAATCCGGAAGAACAGACTGAGCAGCCCCAAATTGATAATCCCTATGCGGGAAGCGGATTGCTGACGGTGAACCCCCAGAGTATGAACAGCAATCAGTCAAAGGGAATTGATGTGGCAAAATATCAAGGGGTTATAGACTATAATCAGGTAGCTGCAAGCGGCGTACAATTTGTTATGGTTCGTGTGGGCTACAGAGATATGAAAACAGGTGCTATTGAAGCTGATGTGAATGCCAAATATAATATGCAGCAGGCTCAGGCAAATGGGTTGCAGCTTGGTGCTTATTTCTTCTCCTCGGCAATCAATGAACAGGAAGCAATAGACGAGGCAAACTGGGTTGCAGATTATTTGTCCAAATATTCCATAACCTATCCGGTGGCTTTTGATGGGGAGGGCTTTGAGAAGGAAAGCAGCAGACATCATAATCTGTCCAAAGAAGACCGTACAAAAGTGGCGATTGCCTTTATGAACCAAATATATAACAGAGGGTATACGCCCATGTTCTATGCTTCTGCCTCCGAATTGTCTGATGGTGTAAGCTGGGATGTTGCAGCCATTGAAAATACCTATCGCATTTGGGTAGCTCAGTATATGGATGGAGAAAAGCCTTCTGTCTCCTGCAATTATGCGATGTGGCAGAAGTCAAACGCCGGTTCTGTCCCGGGTGTTTCCGGAAAAGTAGATATCAATACCGCATATTTTGGATATGATGGGACAGAGGCACCCAAGAGTGATGAAACTCCGGAGCAGGTGCAGGCAGACCCGGAAGCATTGATGAAATTTACGGAGGTAAATGAGACTGTTACCGCAAAGGATGAGAGTAATTTGCGGGATATACCGGATCAGGAAAAGGGGAAGATCATTTACACCCTTCCCAACGGAGAAACGGTCACAAGGACCGGAATCAGCGACAGCGGATGGTCCAGGGTGATTTATAACGGACAGAAATGTTATGTGGTTTCCAGTCTTGTTACCACTGATCTGTCTTTCAAACCGACACAAACGGAAAGCAATGCAGAAGGCTCTCCTGAAGAATCAGGGGATGGATTAAAAACAAAGTTTGAGCCTAGAAATGATTCTGTAACAGCGAAAATAGAGGTGAACCTGCGAACGCTTCCGAGTGTGACAAATCCGGATTCGGCAGTCGTGGCTACCCTTCATAACGGAGAGTATGTGACCAGAACCGGTATGAATCTGCCATACGGCTGGTCAAGAGTAGAATATAATGGCCAAACATTATATTGTGTGACCAGTTATTTGACGGAATAGATTTTGGGAGAAGTAACGGAAGATGAAACTTTTACAGAAACTTATTCGTTTTTTTCAATCAGAGACGGTGCTCTGTATTGCAGCAGTCCTGGCAGTGATATCCGCTTTTTTTGTAAAACCGGGACCGGATTATCTGGGGTATATAGATTTCAGGACGCTGGTCCTGCTCTTTTGCCTGATGGCAGTGGTTGCCGGATTACAGAAAGGATGGGCCTTCGATTTTCTGGCACAAAAGATGCTGACAAAAGTACATACCACCAGACAGTTGGTGGGAATCCTGGTATTTATGTGTTTCCTTCTTTCCATGTTTATCACCAATGATGTGGCGCTGCTTACTTTTGTGCCCTTCAGTGTACTTATTCTGAAGCGGGTAGAGAAGCAGGAACTGATGATTTATACTGTGGTTTTGCAAACCATTGCAGCTAATTTGGGAAGTCTGCTTTTGCCGGTGGGCAATCCCCAGAACCTGTATTTATATGGCATATCCAAAATGGGATTCGGTGCCTTTGTGGGATGTATGCTGCCATTGTGGTTGGTTTCGGGAATCCTTTTGGCGATTGCAGTGCTTCCTGTAAAAAGCCAGAAGATAGAACCCCAGGGAGCCGATATTCCTGCATTACGGAATGTGGCACTCTATCTGATTTTGTTTGCTTTGTGCCTGACCACGGTAGCAGGCATATTACCCTATTATTATTTGTTTGTGATCATCTTAGTGACCATTCTGATAAAAGATGGACGCGTGCTTATTTCCGTAGATTATTTACTGCTGCTTACTTTTGTATGTTTCTTCGTATTTATAGGAAATATGAAAAATCTGCCTGCAGTGACAGCGTTTATGAAGCAGATTATTGAAGGGAAGGAACTGGTCATGGGAGTATTGTTCAGTCAGGTAATCAGCAATGTACCTGCGGCTATTCTTTTGTCCGGCTTTACAGATCAGATCAAGGCCTTACTGTGGGGTACCAATATTGGAGGACTGGGTACCTTAATTGCTTCTCTGGCTAGTTTGATTTCCTATAAGATTTACAGCAGACAGGAAGGTCATGAGAATGGAAAATACATGCTGGTTTTCAGCGGGATGAATGTACTGTTCCTGGTGATGATTGGTTTGTTTGCATGGGTGTTTATTCGGTTTGCCGGAAGATAAATTCATCTGTATAAAAAAATGTAAAGCTTGCTTGACATTGCGCGTTTATGTGCTATTATAAATGTAAAGCAAGCTTTACTTTTTGATAAGGGTCAGTGCACAGCCTTTGTTATAGAAGAGCCATGAAAGATATGGAACGGTATGAAATGCATGGGAAAATTATGCCGGCTAAAAAAGACAGAAAGAAGGGATACGTTGAAAAATCGTATTGCAGAATTACGGAAAGAGCAGAAGATGACGCAGCAGGCCTTGGGTGAAGCACTTCAGGTTTCCAGGCAGACCATAATCTCTTTGGAAAACGGAAAGTATAATCCTTCGCTGACACTGGCTTATGGAATTGCCAAAGTGTTTGGTTGTACCATCGAGGAAGTTTTCCTTTTTGAAGAGTAGGAGAGATGTGTATGAACTGGGATTTGCTGGTTGTTGTTGCCATCATAGCACTCATGATTTTGTTGGCAATTGGTTTGAAGGTAGTGATTGTTATGCTGGCAAAAAGAGGCTTTGATGAGATTAGGAATCGAATAAAGAAATGAGGGAAAATGTATGGATAATGGAAATAACATAAAAAGTATTACGATTATTGCAGTTTGTATCATTCTTGGCATTGCGATCCTTATAGCAGGTGTCATGGAGTATGTGGATCCCACATTGAGCGGATTTGGCGGTGCGTTCATAGGTGTCGCTTTGGCCAAACTGTGGAAGATATGGAAAATCAAAAGTAATCCTGAGTATGCGAAACAATTGGAGATTGCCAATCATGATGAGAGAAATCTGTTCGTTGCGCAGAAAGCCCATTCCTTATCCTTTGCCGGAATGATTGCGATACTAACCGTAGCAGGTGTTATCCTTTTGATTCTCGGTCATAAGGATTATGGCATGCTTTGCTTTTGGGGCGTATCCATCCAGACATTATTGTATTTGTGCTCCTACTTATATTTTCAGAAGAAATATTAGTAAAAACCGGGCAGCTGCCGTTAGGACTGCCCGGTTTTTATTATATAATATTGTAACTATTCAGAGCTCATTCGCAAAATCACCTCTTTGAGGCTTTCCTTTTGCATTTTATCATTTCGTAGATTTTCTTTGAAAAAAAACATCGAATATTGTAGAATATACCTATATGTGGTTTATGAAAAAAGGAGTTGCTATTTGAAATGATTCAATCCCTGCAAATGGTAGAGAAATATGATGAAGAACCGGTGTATCAGGCCGTTTGTAAGAGCATGGATGCGTTGTCTGTCGCCGATGATATGAAGCCGGATTTGAAGGTTGTCATCAAGCCGAATCTGATCATCGCGAAAGGACCCGATATTCCGGCCACCACGCATCCTGTTGTTGTAAAAGCGGTTGTACGATGGTTAAAGGAACGGGGTGTTTCGAATATTACCATTGCCGAGAGCTCGGGGGGACCGTACAACGCTGAATATATGAAGCATATTTACAGGGTTTGTGGTATGAATGGGGTAGAACCTGACGCCAGATTGAATATGGATTTTACAGCACAGACCGTACAGTGTGCGGAAGGATTTGCAAACCATACCTTTCATCTGATTACGCCTATCGTTGAGGCTGATTACATCATCAATATCTGTAAATTGAAGACCCACGCCATGACCGGATATTCCGGAGGAATAAAGAATCTGTTTGGCACAATCCCCGGGTTGGAAAAACCCCAGATGCATTATCGTTGGCCTGACATAGAAGACTTTTCCAACATGCTGTTGGAGTTGGCCCAGACCGTCAATCCTCAGCTTACGATAATTGATGCCATAGATGCCATGGAGGGAGACGGGCCTACCGGAGGAACTTCTCATCCGCTCCATATGCTTCTGGCCGCCAGGGATTGTTATACCCAGGATTATTTTGCCGCAGGTTTGATGGGTCTTGATCCCCGGGAGATTGTGATGATCCGACAGGCGATGGAACGTGGGTTGGTAAAGAAGGACGAAATACAGATTGTAGGAGACAGGGTACCGGAGGGGTTGACACCCTTTAAGAAACCGGAAACCATTAAATTGGACTTTACCGGCAATGTGCCCGGCTTTTTAAGAAAGCCCTTCGTCTACATAGCATCCAGGCTTTTGAAATCATACCCGCAGCTCAGGACAGATTTATGTGTGGGGTGCGGAAAATGTGCAGAGAGTTGTCCTGCACAGGTGATTACAATAGAGAATAAAAAAGCGAAATTTCATAAAAAAGGATGTATTTCCTGTTTCTGTTGTCAGGAGATGTGTCCCATGAAAGCAATTGCCGTGAGAAAGGCATTGTGAGAATGGAGGGGAAAATGGAAAACAAAAAAAGACAGGCAATGAGAAATAACAAGGCAGTAATACTGATACATTTTATATCTGTCAGTGCTTTGTTTTTATTGAATCTTTTAGATGCACTTACCAGAACGCATAACTATGTTTTTACAGTGATTATCTGGGTGATCTGCTATGCGCCGCTTTTGGCGGAATGGTTGATCAATAAGAAACATCCGGGCTCTGACTTGGTGAAACACTTTATGGGCATTGGTTTTGCTGCCGCCTACTGCACGATTGTATTTACCAGTACGGAACAGGCGTCTTATGTTTTTGTAATTCCGGTTATGTTATCCACCATGTTGTTCCAGGACAAAAAGATGACAGTAAAAGTGAATGTTGGTATTGTTGTAGTGAATCTGATCCTGGTAATCGGCGGTGCAACTACAGGACTCTTTGGGTATGAAAATATCGACAAAGCTATTATTCAAATGATGGCCATCCTGATGGTGGCTGTTTTCTCTCAGTTGGTTTCTGATGTTATGATCAAAAACAACAAGGAATCTATGGATTCTGTTTTGGAAGCAAAGGAATCTGCGGATGAAGCTCTTGCCAGTATATCAACTCTTTCGGATGAATTGAAAAAGGGTATTGATGATATCAATCAGGGTCTGAGATATCTGGATGAGGCTTCGGAGGCTACCAGAGTGGCAATGCAGGAGGTTGGCACCGGTTCCAATGACACTGCAATGGCAGTACAGAACCAGCTATATCAGACAGAGGAAATACAGAATAGAACCGACAATGTAAGTGATGCGGCGAGCCATATTATGAGCAATATGCAAAAGACCATGGAGGCTCTAAGTGCAGGAAGTGATAATATTTCTTCTCTTGCAAAGAACACGGAAGAATCTGTAGAAAACGGTGCATTGGTTGCTGAAAAACTGGCAAATCTGGATGAGTATATGAAACAGATGAACACCATAGTAAGCATTATCAAAGGGATTACTTCCCAGACCTCTTTGCTGGCATTGAATGCAAGCATTGAAGCCGCAAGAGCGGGAGAAGCCGGCAGAGGTTTTGCGGTAGTGGCAACGGAGATCTCCACAATGGCTACACAGACACAGGATGCAACAGTTCAGATTACCGATCTGATTACAAACGTATCCGGTGCTTTGGAGGAAGTGGTACAGGTTATTTATGAGATGCTTGACGGAATCAAGGAAGGTCGTCAGTCAACCCGGAATACGGTAGACAGCTTTGATAAGATTCGCGAGAGTGCAGAAGAGAGCAATAATAATGTAAATACTCTGTTAGCTACCATTGAGCAGCTGCAAAAAGCAAACAGCGAGATTATCGATTCTATTCAGACCATCTCTTCCATTACAGAGGAAGTAACCGCACATGCAGGGGAAACCATAGAAGCGGAAGAGAAGAACAAAGATGCTTTGAATGCCATCAATAGACGCATGCAGGAATTGCTGGAGATGATTAACTAAACTATATACGAAATATAAGAACAAAAAGAAAACAACAAAAGGAAAAGAATAAAAAGAGGCCTTATAGAAACAGATAAATAAGTTTCTATAAGGCTTCTTTCTGTAGTATATTATGATTTTTCTATCATTGGATTTGCATATCTATTCATATCAAATCATTTTCATATCACGATATTTGCATATCATAAAATTATCATAGCATCTTTATAATCATAACATTATTATGGTATATGTGCTTTATTACCCGGGATTATTGCTCCAGATATGTTTCAAATACGTCGGTAACTTCTTTGGAAGGAGCAGCTGTAGCAAGGCTTACAACCACGTTCACAATCAGAGCGAAGATGAAGGCCGGCAACAATTCATAGATCTTGAATGCACCGCCTAAACGGGCAATACCGTATTTCCAGATGAAGATCATGGAACCGCCGGCAATCATACCTGCCAATGCTCCCCATTTGTTGGAACGCTTCCAGAAGAGTGCCAACAGAACTACAGGACCGAATGCGGCACCAAAACCTGCCCAGGCGAAAGATACGATCTGGAATACAGAACTATCAGGATTGTTTGCCAGTACAACAGCAATTGCGGAAATGGCTATAACTGTACCACGGGCAATTCTGATAGATGCCTTCTCGGAAATCTTGATTTTGAAGAAATCCTGTAATAAGTTTTGTGAAATACTGGATGCGGCTGCAAGCAGCTGAGAATCTGCTGTTGACATGGTTGCTGCCAGAATACCTGCAAGAATAACACCTGCAATCAATGCCGGAATAACGCCATGCGAACTTAACAGATCAGCAATACGTACAATAATGGTTTCAGCCTGTCCGCTGCCTTCTAACATGGGAATTGCTCCCGCTTTGGAAATGCTGTAACCAATCAATCCGATCAGGATAGCCACAGTCATGGAGATAACAACCCAGACACTTGCGATCCTTCTGGAGATCTTCAGCTTCTTTTCGTCTTCAATGGCCATGAATCTAAGTAGAATGTGGGGCATACCAAAGTAGCCAAGTCCCCATGCCATAGTGGAACAAATAGTTAAGAAACTGTAAGGAGAAGCAGTTCCTTCAGCAGCATTATGCATTTGGAACATGGATAAGTAACCGGGAAGTTCCTTCGCATTAGCAATAACCGCATCTGTACCACCTGCAACGGATGTACCGAACAGGATAACCACAAACAGAGCAATGGTCATTGTAATACTTTGAATCAGGTCGGTGGTACTTACTGCAAGGAATCCCCCCATGGTACAGTAGATGACAATGATAATTGCACTCAAAATCATGGCCAGCTGATAGTTTGTTCCAAACAGCGTTCCGAACAATTTACCACAGGCAGCAAAACCTGAAGCAGTGTAAGGAATAAAGAAGATAACAATAATAATAGCGGAAACGCATGTCAGTAAATTCTTGTCGTCTCCATAGCGCTTGGAGAAAAAGTCCGGTAATGTGAAAGAACCGGTTGCCTGTGAGTAGAGACGAATGCGTTTCGCCACCACAAGCCAGTTGATGTATGTACCAACTGCAAGACCGATAGCAGTCCAGGACGCATCTGCTATACCGCTTAAGTAAGCTACACCGGGAAGTCCCATCAGCAGCCAGCTGCTCATGTCAGAAGCCTCCGCACTCATGGCAGTAACCAGTGGACCCAGCTTTCTTCCTCCCAAATAGAAGTCGCTTACATTGGAATTTTTCTTGGAATAATTGATTCCAATCAGGATCATCATCAACAAGTAAATGATAATCGCAAAGATGATACAAAATTGTGCTGTCATAACACTCTGCAGTACAATAGATCTGCAAGATTACAAATTTATTATACTTTCCTCCTCTTTTAGTATCGCTTCTACAGAACAACGCTTCACATTGATACAGTAAAAAAGCGACCGTTTGGACATATTATATACATAAGAAGAAAATAAAGCAATCTTTTCTGCTTGCGTTTGCTTTAGTTTGCTATAGAAGTATGCTATAATCGATGTTGGTCGGAGTTCGTTCCGAAGAAAAAATGCTAATGAGAAGACAGGGAATGAAGGAACATCCTATTCTCCGATTTTTGTGTAACAAAGGATAGAAAACATGTGTTATAAAATAGAGTTGCCTACAGAGTTTAAGAAGAGAATTTCCACCATGCTTCCGGAAGAAGAACTGGAGGCTTTTTTTGCATGTTACAGTGAGGAGAGAAAATACGGTTTACGATACAACCCTTTGAAAATCGGGCGGGAAGCGTTTCTGGCAGAATGTGCAGATTTTCAGCTGGAAAAGGTAACCTGGGCGGAAGAGGGATATTACTATGACCCTGCCAAACAACCGGGAAAACATATTCTTCATGAGGCTGGGGCGTACTACATTCAGGAACCCAGTGCAATGGCAGTCGTGGAACTGCTGGATCCAAAGCCGGGAGAACGGGTGCTTGATCTGTGTGCAGCTCCGGGAGGAAAGTCTACACAGATTGCGGGAAGACTGGCCGGAGAGGGCATGTTGGTATCCAATGAAATTGTTTCAAATCGCAGTAAGATTCTGTCCCAGAATATAGAGAGAATGGGTGTCACAAATTGTGTGGTAACCAATGAAAGTCCTGCCGGACTGGCAACATTTTTTCCGGAGTTTTTCGATAAAATAGTAGTGGATGCACCCTGCTCCGGGGAAGGAATGTTTCGAAAAGAGCCGGAAGCACTGGCCCAGTGGAGTCCCGAAAATGTGGCTTTATGTGCAGAACGACAGCGGGAAATACTAAAGCAGGCTGCCGGAATGCTAAAGCCCGGTGGTGTTCTGGTATACTCCACCTGTACCTTTTCAAAAGAAGAAAATGAAGACTGCATCCGGGATTTTGTTACAAGTCATCCGGAATTTGATATACAAAAAATGCACCGTATCTGGCCTCATAAAGAGCCGGGAGAAGGTCACTTTATGGCCAGACTGATAAAGAAGGGGTGCACAGACCCGGTATCAGAAGATGAAAAAGCGAATACCACAGGGGAAAAGTACAGGAAAGAGAATACTTGCTTGCTGACGGGGGACAAGAAACTGGTAAAACAGGTTTCCACCTTTCTACAGGATGAATTGATGCTGGATATCAATCAATTTTCAGGAATGATGCATACCTTTGGTGAGCAGGTCTATTTGCTGCCTACCGGATTTGATCGTCTGAAGGGCTTGAAGATCGAAAGACCCGGGTTACATCTTGCCACGATGAAGAAGAACAGGCTGGAACCGGCCCATGGATTGGCCATGGCTATGCAATTCTATCATTGTCCCAAGACAATTCCATTAACTGCCACACAGGCGGTTATGTTCCTTCGTGGAGAGAGTATCAGTTTGGATGCTGCACAGCTAAAAGAAAAAATCCACAAAGGCTGGTGCGTGGTAGAATACGCAGGCTGCTCATTGGGATTTACAAAAGTCACAGGAAACATACTAAAGAATCATTATCCTAAAGGATTACGAAAAGATGTTATTTTCTAGTTTACAATTCATATTGGCATTTTTGCCGGCGTTTCTTTTACTATATTACCTTGTTCCCCACAAGTGGAAAAAGCAGGTACTACTCCTTGGCAGTATTCTGTTTTATTGTGCCGGCAGTATTTACTCCTTCGGAATCTATTCTGCCTCGATAATAATTAATTTTGGATTTAATAAAATGCTGGTTAGGAACAAGGAAATAGATCCTCAACTTCCCCAGAATGTATTGGATAACCTGCTCTCTAAAAGAAAGAGAAGACGAGCGTTGCTGATGGTTTTGATTGTTTTATGGAATGTGTGCCTGCTGGGACTGTTTAAGTATTGGAGCTTTTTTGCCCATACTGTAAATACAGTTGCGGGAATAGACTACTTACCCATATTGGATCTGAAGCTTCCGCTGGGGATCAGCTTTTATACATTTCAGGTGTTATCTTATCAGATTGACTGTTACAGGGAGACGGTTGAGAAGCCTGCGTCACTTCTCGATTTTGCAGTATATATGACCATGTTTCCTCAATTGATCTCAGGGCCTATTGTTCGATACACAACCATAGCAGAGCGACTGGAAAGTCCCAGGGTGAATTTGAATGGTTTGGAAAGTGGTATGAAAAATTTTGTGCTGGGACTGGGACTAAAGGTTCTTTTGGCCAACCAGATAGGAACCTTGTGGAATAGTATACAGATTTCCGGTGCAGAGAGTATTTCAACACCTATTGCATGGCTCGGTGCGGTGGCATATTCCATGCAGCTGTATTTTGACTTTTGGGGATACTCTGTGATGGCAATTGGTTTGGGGCAGATGATAGGATATAAGATGCCGCAGAACTTTAAAAACCCGTATATAGCTACCAGCGTCTCCGATTTCTGGAGAAGATGGCATATTACTTTGGGAAGCTGGTTTCGCGAGTACGTGTATTTTCCACTGGGGGGCAGTCGGTGTTCCAAGGGGAAAATGATCCGGAATTTGTTCCTGGTGTGGATATTGACAGGCTTGTGGCATGGTGCCGGATGGAATTTCCTTATCTGGGGCATTACCCTGTTTACCCTGATTGCAATGGAAAAATTGTTTCTCGGGAAAGTATTTCAAAGACTCCCTATTTTGGGGCATCTTTACGTGATGATTCTGATGCCCGTTACTTGGGTGGTATTTGCCATTCAGGAATTGCCGGTTTTGTTGCAGTATCTTGGCCGAATGGCAGGATATGGCAGCTGCAATGTTGCGGCAGCAAATCAACAGCTTTTACGATATTTGGGGCAATACTGGTGGTTATTGGTCCTTGGTGTTTTCTTTATGACACCAGTCCCAATCAACTTCTTTAAAGAAAAAAACAGGAAATGGTATATGATGTTTGTTATGTTTGCCATCTTCTGGTTTAGTGTGTACGAAATTTATGTTGGAAAAAATAACCCGTTTTTGTATTTTGGGTTTTAAGTATTTTAGATGAAAAATGATAAAGTAGGCTTACGATGAAAGAATTTATAAAAAAATGTCCTTTTGTCTTTTCTCTGATAATCAGCGGGTTTTTGGTATTTGATTTCTATATGGTAGAAAACGATTATCTGAAGATCATGCCCGAGGGAAGTAACCGGGTAACCATGTCAGAAAGTGAAGAAATATTGCATGATAAGGAAGGAGATACTACATTATCCGATGAATTAGATCGAGATAAAGTACCGGATATAAGTCAGGATCCTTTGCTTTGGCGTGAACCGGATAACTCTACAAATGACAATTCCATAGAGCAGGATCATTCCGGGGAACAGCAGAACTTTGGAGAACAGAATAAATCCCAGGAACAGCAGAACGCTGAAGAACAGAATAATTCTGAAGAACAG
>CALZKI010000029.1 GCA_945787995.1 uncultured Lachnospiraceae bacterium
CTGACGACCAAAGTAAGAAGAAGGAAGAAAGAATAGACAGCAAAATTGGTTGTAAGAAGGGTTAGAACCATAACTGACGACCAAAGTAAGAAGAAGGAAGAAAGAATAGACGGCAAATTTGGTTGTATAAAAGGTTAGAACCATAACTGACAACCAAAATAGAAGTGTAAGAGAAAGGGAACGGATTTTTCTATGAACAATTTTGAGGCTGCGTGGTTAAGATATGAGAAAACGAAGGAAAGCGAGAGCGTCGCAAAGCTTTCCGGCATTGTGTGTGATAAAAAACTGCAGGGAAACCAAATCGTACAGAGTGCAATTCGGGAACTGCAGGAAGGATTCAGAGGACTGTTTGGCAGAGAACTTGCCGTGGCAGAATCCTGTTGTGAGAACAGAAGCATTATTCTTTCCGTTGATCCGTTGTGTCCTGCAGAATCCCTTCAAACCGCAGAAGTATCTCCGAAAACAGAACCCATCGGAAACAGTCAGACGAAAAAGGAATCCAGGAAGGAATCCTATCGCCTTAGTATGCAGAATGGCAATGTCCACATCACCGGTTCCGATGCAAACGGGCTTCTCTATGGAACCTTCTCTTTTTTGAGAAAACTGACATTGCAGGAGGACATACAGAACCTGCAGGAAGAAAAGGCACCGGTAATGCCATTAAGAATGCTGAACCATTGGGACAATATGGATGGAAGCATCGAACGCGGCTATTCCGGAGATTCCTTCTTCTTTGTGAAAAACGAAGTGGTGGTGGATGAGCGAACAAGAATGTACGCAAGACTTGCGGCATCTGTTGGCATCAATGCAGTGGTCATCAATAATGTGAATGTGAAAGAGATGGCTACTTATATGATTACAGAAAAATACTTTGGCAAGCTGGATGACATGGCTGAAATCTTCGGGGAATATGGTATCAAGTTTTACATGAGCTTGAACTATGCTGCCCCTGTGGAACTGGGAGAACTGGATACTGCAGATCCACTGGATGAAAACGTGTCCAATTGGTGGCATGAGAAGATGCATGAGGTATTTTCCCGTATTCAGAACCTGGGCGGTTTCCTGATCAAGGCAGATTCTGAAGGGCGTCCGGGACCTTTTACTTATGGAAGGACACATGCAGATGGTGCCAATATGCTGGCAGATGCAGTAGCGCCTTATGGCGGGAAGATCATCTGGAGATGCTTCGTATATAACTGCAAACAGGACTGGCGTGATTTAAAGACTGACAGAGCCAGATCCGGCTATGACAATTTCATTCATCTGGATGGACAGTTCGCCGAAAATGTGATTCTGCAGGTGAAGAACGGTCCTATGGATTTTCAGGTGCGTGAACCGGTTCATCCGCTTTTTGGCGGCATGACTAAGACCAATGAAATGTTGGAAGTGCAGATTGCACAGGAATATACAGGGCAGCAGCGCCATGTATGCTATCTGATACCAATGTTTAAGGAAATTCTGAAATTTAAAACTTATGTAAACCAGGATGCGGATACTGTTTGTGACATCGTATCCGGCAAGACATTTGGGCAGACCAATTGCGGTATGGCAGCAGTAGCCAACACAGGAAATGATGAGAACTGGACAGGCCATGATCTGGCTGCAGCAAACTTCTATGGTTTTGGTCGGCTGAGTTTTGAACCTGATTTATCTGCTGAAGAAATCGCAAAAGAATGGATCGCGATGACCTTTGGACAAGATGAAAAGGTGATGCAGGTGCTTTCCAAGATTCTGATGAATTCCTGGCCTGCATATGAAAATTACAATGCTCCGCTGGGCATCGGTTGGATGGTGAACCCATCTTACCATTACGGTCCCAACGTGGATGGCTACGAATATGACAGATGGGGTACATACCATCGTGCAGATCATCTGGGTATCGGTGTGGACAGAAGTCATCATGGAACCGGTTACGCTACTTTATATCATGAAGAAAACGCAGCGATTTACGATGACCCGGCAAAATGTCCCGATGAGCTGCTGCTGTTCTTCCATCATATGCCATATACCCACGTGCTTCGTTCCGGAAAGACAATTATTCAGCACATTTATGACACTCACTTTAAAGGGGTTGAGATGGTAGATGAGATGGTAGAGGATTTTCTGACGTTGGAAGATAAGTTGGATGCAAAACGTTTCAACAGAATGAAAGAGCGTTTCTTCCACCAAAAGGAACATGCCAGAGAATGGCGGGATCAGATCAACAGCTATTTCTACAGAAAAACAGGAATACCTGATGAGAAGGGCAGAGAAATATTCTGAGACAGAAGCCTTCGGTGAATGGCAGAGATGGGTAGATGAAAATGTCGCACAAAAGAGCGGCGCGCATCTCCCTGTCAACAACGCCGAGGCTTTATTGAAACAATGAAATGACTCTATATTACGGAGAAGAACAATGAAAGTTGTATTCGAGAATCTGACAAAAAAGTTTCCAAACAGAAATAAGAAGGCCGGTGGTGAAGTGGTTGCTGTAGACCACTTCAATTTCCAGATACCGGATGGCAAGCTGGTTGGCCTTTTGGGCCCTTCCGGATGCGGAAAAAGTACGGCGCTGTTTATGATTTGCGGACTGCAAAAGCCCACAGAGGGACGTATCTATTTCGGAGAAGATGATGTAACGGATATTCCACCGGAGCATCGCGGTGTGGGCATTGTCTTCCAGAACTATGCGTTGTATCCTCATCTGACGGTGCGTCAGAATATCGTATTCCCTCTGGAAAATTTGAAAGGTTCGGAGAAAATGTCCAGGGAAGCCATGAATGAAAAGGCTTTGGAGGTGGCTAAGCTGGTTCAGATCGATCAGCTGATGGATCGAAAACCAAACGAGCTTTCCGGCGGACAGCAGCAGCGTGTTGCCATAGCCAGAGCTTTGGTGAAAATGCCGAAGGTTCTTTTGTTAGATGAACCGCTTTCCAATCTGGATGCCAGACTTCGTCTGCAGACCAGAGAAGAGATCAAGCGAATTCAAAGAGAAACCCGGGTAACCACCATCTTCGTAACCCATGACCAGGAAGAAGCCATGAGCATTTCGGATGAGATCGTGGTGATGAAGGAGGGGGTGCTCCAGCAGATCGGTGCACCACAACAGGTGTATGATGATCCGATCAATCTGTTTGTTGCCAAATTCCTGGGCACACCGCCTATCAATATGTTTGACGGAAACGTGGTGGGAGAAAAGCTTTTCATAGGAGAGGAGGCCGTGCTTATCTGTCCCGGCGTGAAGGACATGGCAGTGCATGTGGGAATCCGCCCGGAGGGTTTTATTCTGGATGAAAACGGTCCATTTACCTGCGAACTTAGCCGGGTAGAAGTGATGGGTAGAGATATCAGTGTGATTTCCACTCATAAAGATGCCCAGAGTGTGTCCATTCGTTCCATCATCGATGCCATGAACGATGTAGACACCACCAAAGCACAGGTGAGATTTTCCCTGAAACCGAAGAAGGTTCTTTTGTTTGACAGAGAGACGGAGGAACGAGTGTATTTTTCGATACAAGGGAAATCGGGCGACAATTACGGCTTGACTGATTCGGTCAATAGCGGTAAGGAAGATGATCAGGGCAATAATCGCGAAGAAGTTCATCTGATTCATAGACAAGAGGCAGAAAATCAAACAGAAGGCAGGGCATAATGCATGGAACCAACAAACAAATATAAGGGTTGGCTTTACCTGTTGCCGGCCATTCTCTTTTTAGGATGTTTTATGGTATATCCTCTGGTGGATGTTTTTGTTTACTCCATGGAGGAAGGCTATAATTTCGCATCACAGACTTTTTTTGATACGGGCTTCTACAATTTTTCTTATGTGCTGCATGACCCCTACTTTTTGCAGGCAGTAAAAAACACATTTCTGATGGTAGTCATTACGGTACCCCTGTCTACCGGTATTGCTCTGCTGATCTCTGTGGCACTGAGCTCTATCAAACCCTTGCGGAATCTGTTCCAGACCATCTACTTTTTGCCCTATGTGACAAACACTTTGGCAGTAGGTCTGGTGTTTATGATCCTGTTCAAAAAGACTGCATATTCCGACGGACTCATCAACCTGCTGATCCACCTTTTCGGAGGCCCTTCCGTAGACTTCATTGAAGGACCTTATCCGGCAAAAATGTTTGTCATGTGCCTGTATATTATCTGGGTGGTAATGCCCTTTAAGATTCTGTTGTTGACCAGTGCATTGGCTTCTGTAAATGAGCATTATTACAACGCGGCAAAAGTAGACGGAACCTCCAAATTCCGTATTTTCTACAAGATTACTTTGCCAATGATCTCCCCCACTTTATTTTATCTGGTTATTACAGGATTTATCGGTGCGTTTAAAGAATACAGTGATGCGGTGGCATTGTTTGGGACCAATCTGAATGCAGCGGAAATGAACACCATCGTGGGGTATGTATACGACATGCTCTACGGGGACAGCGGCGGATATCCGTCCTACGCATCCGCTGCCGCCATTATCCTCTTTATGATCGTCATGACCATTACCTGCATCAACCTGCTGATCAGTAAAAAGCATGTACACTACGTGTAACAATTCAGAGCCAAGCAGCTTTCAGAAAATGTGTCATCCTGCTTGCAGGAGATGACACATTTTCTGAAAGGTATTTGGCGAGAAGCCAAACATGAGCAAAAGGAAAGTCTCGAAGAGACGATTTTGCGAATGTGGCTCTGAATTGTTAGCAGAGCCGAGAAGCCAAACATGAGCAAAAGGAAAGTCTCGAAGAGACGATTTTGCGAATGTGGCTCTGAATTGTTACATTAAGCAATGAAGAGAAAGGAACCGTTCTTTCATGGATTACGAGAAAATAAAGAAAAGCGCAGCGCTGAAGCAAAAAATCTTTTCCGGCGTCATATATTTCTTTCTGGCAATCTGGGGACTTTTTGTTTTGTTTCCCTTTTACTGGATGATTCTTACCAGTGTAAAAAGCTATAGCGCTTACAACTCCGAATATATACCGAAGTTCTTTACCCTGTCACCTACCATGCAGAATTATATTGATGCATTTACTACGGTGCATCTGGGAAGATATCTTTGGAATACATTGGTGTTTACCGTGATTACCACCGGTTTGATGATGCTTGTGATTACTCTGGCAGCTTTTGCCTTTGCCAGACTGGAGTTCCCGGGCAAAAATCTTGTGTTCACTTTATTTCTGGCACTTATGATGATTCCAAATGAACTGGTTATTATTACCAATTTCGCAACTATCACCAACCTGAACCTGCGAAACACGTTTGCGGGTTTGATTCTGCCTTCCGTAACATCGGTGTTTTACATTTATCTGCTGAAGGAGAACTTTGCCCAGGTGCCGGATGCTCTGTATTATGCAGCCAAGGTAGATGGCACTTCTGACATGAAATACCTGTTTAAGGTCATGATACCAATCTGCAAACCCACTCTTGTGACAGTAGGCATTTTGAAGGTGATTGAGTGCTGGAATTCCTATGTGTGGCCAAGGCTGATAACAGATGACGAGGCGTATTACCTGGTTTCCAATGGTATTCAGGAGATTCGTGAAAACGGTTTCGGACGAGAGAATATTCCTGCCATGATGGCAGCAGTTGTGGTGATTTCACTCCCTCTCATTGTACTGTTTTTATTGTTCAGGGATAAAATCATGGAGGGCGTTTCCAGAGGAGGTACGAAAGGATGATGGTAAGTCGTTTTTTCCTTCGCGGTGACAGAAATATCTTTATAAGGGGCAAAAAAACTTTCCTCTATGGACTGTTGATTTCCGGCATGATGGCCTGCCTGACTGGCTGCCATGGCAGAAAAAGTCTGGAACCCTTTGAAGTGCCCGAGACCTTTGATACATCTAAGCAGTATACCGTGACCTTTTGGGCCAAAAATGATACCAATAAAGCCCAGACCAAAGTGTATGAAGATGCCATAAAGGATTTTGAAGAGCTCTACCCCAACATTCATGTGAATATGCGTCTGTATACCAACTACGGCACGATTTACAACGATGTGATCACCAATATTTCCACAGGCACTACACCGGATGTGTGTATCACTTATCCGGATCATATAGCAACCTATCTGACCGGCAGCAACGTGGTGGTTCCTCTGGAGGAACTGTTTGAAAATAAGAAGTATGGACTGGGTGGAAGCGAACTTCGGTTTGATGGAGTGAAGAAGGAGGAATTGATTCCTCAGTTCCTGCAGGAATGCCGCATCGGGGAGAAGCAGTATGCAATTCCCTTCATGCGCTCCACGGAGTGCTGTTATATTAACAAAACCTATGTGGAGAAATTGGGATATACGATACCTGATGTGCTGACCTGGGATTTTGTGTTTGAAGTATCTGAAAAAGCCATGGAACAGAAGGATGATGGTACGTTTCTGGTAAATGACCAGAATGTGCTGATTCCTTTTATCTACAAATCCACGGATAATATGATGATTCAGATGCTGAAGCAGAAAAATGCCGGATATTCCAAAGCGGATGGCACCATCGAGATTTTCAACGATACCACCAAAGAACTGTTGACAGAGATTGCCCGGCACGGAAAAAGCAGAGCCTTTTCCACCTTCAAAATATCCAGCTATCCGGCCAACTTCCTGAATGCAGGCCAGTGCCTGTTTGCGGTGGATTCTTCTGCAGGAGCCACCTGGATGGGGACGGATGCACCTCTTTCCGATATCAGTGCCGACAAGCTCCGTCAATTTGAAACGGTAGTCAAACCGGTGCCCCAGTTTGATCCGACTCACATACAGATGATCTCCCAGGGACCCTCCGTCTGCATTTTTAACAAGGAAGATCCCAATCAGGTGTTGGCATCCTGGATCTTTGCCCAGTACCTGTTGACCAATGAGGTGCAGGTGGCCTATTCCCAGACGGAAGGCTACATCCCGGTTACCACAAAGGCAAGAGAATCGGAAGCATACCAAAAGTATCTGTCAGCAGAGGGAATCGATAACAAGGAACACTATGCAGTGAAAATTCAGGCCGCAAAAATGTTGATCGATCATACAGAAGATACTTTTGTAACGCCGGTCTTCAATGGCTCTGCTTCCTTAAGAGATGCGGCTGGGCAGTTGATAGAAAACGTTGTGAAATCGGTCCGTCGAAACGAAATAGTTGATGCTGCCTACATCGAAAAGCAGTTTCAGGATGTGTCCTCCCTGTACCGGCTCAATCAGAACCGTGGTGGAGAAATGGAAAAGCAGGATCTGGGGCCACTACCGGGTACTGCAAAAGTCTTGCTTGGTGTTTTGGTTCTGGCCTGGGTTGGCATTGTGATATACGTAGTGCTGGATAAACGACGGAGCAGACCCTGATGGTCCGGAAAAGAGACTGTCAGCGGACTTTGGCTGTAAAATGGGATGATTATTCACAAAAAAAGGAACAGAACAGGAAACTCTTCATAAGAAAGTACCAAAGATTTCCAAAACCCCGTAAAATCAGTTGATTTTGCTTATGCAGAGGGTTAAAATATGCTCGGTTTATAGAACCATATTTTTCTATTAGAGGTGCAGACAATGCACTGACACGGAGGAGAAAGAAATGAAAAAAATCGTTGCTATGCTTTTAGCAGTATCTATGACAGTAGCATTAACAGCATGTGGTTCAGGCGCAGACAAGAAGTCTGAAGGCGTTATGACATATGCGGAATATGATGCAGCAGGATTAGATACAGAAGTCGTAATCGAAACATACGTACAGGCAAAACAGAGCTGGTGGGAAGACAAAGCAACTCTTTATACACAGGATAAAGAGGGTGCATACTTCATCTACAATGTAGCTTGTTCTGAAGAAGATTATGCAAAACTGGTTCCCGGAACTAAAATCAAGGTTACAGGTTACAAATCTGAATGGTCCGGTGAAGTGGAAGTAGTAGACGGCACATTTGAAATTGAAAAAGGTAACTATGTGGCAAAAGCACTGGATGTAACATCCATGCTTGGAACAGATGAACTTGTTAAGCATCAGAATCAGTTCGTATCCTTCAAGGGTATGACAGTAGAAGATGCAGGTAATGGTGAAGCATTCATGTACAACTGGGATGGTTCCGGTTCCGAGGGTGATGACCTTTACTTCAATGTATCTGTCAATGGCCAGACATACAACTTCGTAGTAGAATCTTACCTTTGCGGTAAAGACACAGAAGTATACAACACAGTAAAGAATCTGAACATTGGCGATACAGTAGATATGGAAGGCTTCTTATACTGGTATGAGGGTGCTAACCCACACATCACTTCTGTTACAGTAAAATAAATGGATGAAGAATATAGGAACATCTGATTTTTGATCTGCAAGGCGCTTGGAAATACTTCCGAGCGCTTTCTTTAAAAGAACCATGGGGACGGGGAAATTGGCTCAAAGGAAGTTGCTGCATCAACAGAATAGATACCAAAGCAATCTGCTTGCCTGGAAGGAATACCAAAAGGAACACCCGGAAACACCCTTCATTGAAGGACAGGGTGATATGCAGAGGCTGGCTTATGGCGGGGGATTCTTTGCTCCTTTGGACAGATGGATTCTGGGCAGGAATAAAGCGGAGCAGCTGGAACGGAAGAGAGATATCTCTGCCAGTAAGAACGCCTGCGAGGTGATTGCTCTTTACAATGGATTGGTGGCATTGCACCAAAATATAGGAATTTCATTTCCGGAGTTACTGATGCAGTTTGAGAAAAAAGGGATTCTGTTTGGCGGTTTGTTTGGGACCTCCATGAAGGCTGTTTTTCATTGGCTTCTACGACTGCCCGGACTTGAAACCTGTTATTTTAATGCACGGCAGCTCAAACAATATATCCGTGATCTGTATCAACTGCCTCAGGAGGAAACAAAGGAATTTGCTGTATTTTTGGTATCCTTTTGGAACCGGAAAGGAAAGCCATGGAAAGGTATCCATACGATATGTGTTACCAAAGACAGTAATGAAACCGGACATGGATATGTGCTGCATAACCTGTATGAAAACAACAGAATTATCCTGTGCGACACGCTGGAACAGGCATTGCTTCATACCAACGGAGAGAGCTCTCCGGTATGTGCGATCGGGATGAACAGGCGGTAACTATTCAGAACTTTATGCGCTGAAAAAACATGCGCAAAAAAACAAAAAAGAGGTTGACATTTCTAGTCCCTTATAATAATATACATATGTTGCTTATGCAACAATAATAAGTGCGCTTAGCTCAGCTGGATAGAGCGTTTGGCTACGGACCAAAAGGTCGGGGGTTCGAATCCTCTAGCGCACGTGTGAAAAGAAAGGGAGATGCGAAAAGCATCTCCCTTTTCTTTTCAGAAGCGACGCGGAAGATACGACCCCGGGTTCGTATCTCCGCTTCGCTCCGGTCGGCGCAGAGCCAAGGTCCACCTATACAGGGCCCATTTCAAATCCGAGTTAACCAGAACAGGAAGCCTACCCATTGACTTTGACTACTGTAGAGATTTTTACGCTATCAAGGGGCATATTACGCTATCAGAACAAAAACATGCTATAGGATATTCTCTCCAAACATGATAAAATGAAGCAGATGCTTTTGTTGCCGAATTGCACAGAAAGATACAAAAGACGAGGTATTCGGATGAATGACAGAAACCAGCGGGAGAGAAGAGAACAACAGAATAAGGTCATTCTCTTTTTGGCAGTCGTAATTATGCTTGCGCTACTCATCGAAACAATGATTTTGGCGTTGGTCAGTAATCGAAATTCCAATCGAACATCAACAGTATTGCTTAACCAGGTGATTAATATCCTGCAGGAAAATGAGAAGAGCGAACAGGAATTGATCGATTCTCTAAAGACAGAATATATCGTGCGGGCGCAGAGTGTGGCATACTTTCTGGATGCCAATCCGAGTGCGGAGCAGGACATTTTTGAGCTGCTTAAGCTGGCCCGGATGATGAATCTTGATGAAATTCACCTTTTTAATAAACAGGGTGTGATATATGGTGGGACCGAACCGAAATATTTCGGAATCGGGATGGATGACGGGGAGCAGATCGGGTATTTTAAGCCTATGTTGACTGATAGGACTTTGTCCATGTGCCAGGATGTGACACCCAATACGGCTGAAGGAAAAAGTATGATGTATGCCATAACCTGGGATGCAACCGGAGAGAAAATGATCCAGGTGGGTATAGAACCCTTGCGCCTGTTGGAGAAATTAGAAAATAATAAAATTTCTGCCGTTGTCGACCGTATGCCGGCCTATCAGGGAATGAATATCTATGTTGCAGACGTAAACACGGGAGAAATCTATGGTGCCACAGACAAGAATGCGGAGGGAAAATATCTCAAAGATGTGGGAATGGCAATTGAGGAAGAAGATTTTTCCAAAGTGGAAGAGAAGCAGTTTACCATAAACGGATATAAAACATTTTGCCGTTTTGACAGATTTAATCAGTATCTGGTGGCAGTAACCTCTTCCACCAGAACAGGAGTGTTAACCTTTTTTTGTGCTTTGGGGATAGAGTTTATCTATTTGCTGCTGGCAAGTGTAGTTATCTATATTGCCATTGATAAATTTATGAAAACCGAACAGGAGAAGAATGAACAGCTGTCGATTCTGGTTTCCATGGCAGACATCTATTACAGCATGCATCTGTTGGATCTGGAGACCAATACGCTGAAGGAATATCGTGCCCAGAATGAAGTAAAAGAAGTTGTGGCCAAAAACTACGAGTTGGATCGCACCGTGAAAGAAGTGATGTTAGCTACTACAGTACCGGAATATCTGGATGCGGCACTGGAATTCACCGACACCCATACCCTTGCAGAGAGGATGCGTAATCGGAAATGTATTTCCGGAGAGTTTGTTGGGAAACGTTTGGGATGGTTTGAGATGATCTTTATCACCATTGCCAGTTACAGGGACGGAAGACCTTCTCAGGTGATGTGTGTTACCCGTAGCATAGACGCCGCAAAGAAGAAGGAAGCACGGCTGATTGAAAAATCTCTTACGGATGGACTGACAGGATTATATAACCGATATGCCTATGAGTCGGATATCATTGCATATGGAAATACACCATTGGAGGAAAACTTTGTCTATGTGTCCATGGATGTGAACGGCTTAAAGGTTGTAAATGATTCTCTGGGACATGCTGCCGGTGATGAATTGCTTCTGGGTGCCTGTCAGTGTATGAAGCAATGCCTGGGACCCTACGGAAGATTGTACAGAACCGGAGGCGATGAGTTTGTTGCATTCATCTTTGCCAATGAAAAGGAACTGAATAAGATACAGAAGGACTTTGAATATACATTGGCAGCCTGGTCAGGGAAACAGATTCATGATTTGTCTGTTTCCTGTGGTTATGTAACAAAGAGAGAAAGATACAATGATACAGTTCGTGAAATGGCTGAACTGGCTGATAAAAGGATGTATGACGCCAAAGAATTCTATTATCAAAGCCGCGGTATTGATCGAAAGGCGCAAAACACTGCACAGAATGCAATGTGCGAATTGTATGCAAAGGTGCTGCAGATCAACCTTACCGATGATACATATCAGATAGTGAAGAACAGTTTGGATGAAGTGAGTGATGAGACAGAGTGGTTTGGCAATCTATCTTCCTGGCTGAAGGAAATCGCATACAATGGATTCGTTCACCCGGATGACAGGGAGGAGTATCTGAAGAAAACCGATCTGACATATTTAAGGTCTTACTTCTCAGAAAACAAAGGATCCTTGCGGTTTTTCTACCGCAGAAAGAGGAATGATGAATATCAAAGGGTTTTGATGGAAATAATTCCCACAGCAGAGTACACGCCTGAAAACCAGAAACTCTTTCTGTATGTAAAATATATGTACGGATGAACGGGAAAAGAGGAATGATTTTACGGAGATAGTCCATGACAGATGAGGGATATTACCTATGGATATAGAATACCTATTACTTTTACAGAATTTCAGAGAAGCCTCCTCCGGAGTTCTGGATAACTTTTTTATGGTCGTGACAAGTCTGGGAGGCTCCACAGCCATGATTTTAATTGCAATGCTGGTCTATTGCATGAATAAGAAGCTTGGATCTTATCTGATTTTCAACGGGCTGATGGGATCATTGCTGAATGGATTTTTGAAAATTTCATTTTGTGTCTATCGTCCCTGGATGCGTGACCTGCGCGTTGTCCCTGTTGCGAAAGCCATGCCGGGTGCCACCGGCTATTCCTTTCCCAGCGGACACGCCTGTATAGCCACTGCTGTGTGGGGAGGTCTGGCCTACAAGGAGAGAAAGAGAAAATGGCTTTCCCTTGGGTGCTGTGTGGTATGGTTTCTGGTGTTGTTCAGCAGAAACTATCTGGGAGTCCATACCCCACAGGATGTGATTGTGTCTACTATGGTGGGAATGCTTCTGCTATGGTTCACCTCAAAGCTGGAGCAGGCGTTGGAAAAGAATCCACGATTGGACGCGGTAGTTGCCGGGATGATTTTTGCCACCGGTTTGTTGCTGATGATCTATGCTTCCTGTAAAACTTATCCTTTGGATATGGTTGACGGTAAGTATCTTGCCGATCCGGAGGTGATGGTCGTTGATTCCTTTGCCGCTGCAGGAGCTGCCATTGGGTTTGCATTTGGCTGGCTGTTGGAGCGAAGGAAGATACACTTTGAGATGAAGGATAGTACAAAATACAGAGTGCTATACTTTGTGGCCAGCATTATCAGTATGCTTCTTGTGAAAGAACTGACAAAAAAGATCGCCTTTCTTTTCCTTGCAGACCGGTATGCAAAGGCAGTTGAAATGGGCGTGGTCGTCTTCTGGCTGATTGGCATGATGCCATTGCTGGCGAAACTGCTTAAAAAAGTGACTGCCCGTTAATCAAGCGACAGCCCATTAAAGGATTGAACAGATGGAAAGATATGTGGATTTGGATGAGATTTCAGACGGACGCCGTTACACCGCGGAAGATATGGTGAAGATAGGGTGTGGCGATTGTGCGGGATGCAGTGCCTGCTGCGTTCATATGGAACAATTGATCCTGCTGGATCCCTATGATGTGCATAGAATGAGAGAGATTCCTTTGGATACGCTTATGCAGGAACACGTAGAGCTGATGGTGGATCGTGGGGTGATTCTTCCTGCATTGAAAATGCATGCCGAAACCGGAAGATGTTCCTTCCTGAATGATGAGGGACGATGCAGTATACATGATATGCGGCCGGGCATCTGCCGCTTGTTCCCCATGGGAAGAGTGTATGAGGATGGAACCTTTCATTATTTTCTACAGAAGGATGAATGTGATTATCCCAACAAGACAAAGGTGAAACTGAAGAAGTGGCTGGATACGCCTATGTTGCCCAAATATGAGAAGTACATTCTGGATTGGCATTCCTTTCTGCATTCCCTGCAGGACAGAGCTTCGGATATGGAAGAGGGAACCCTTAAGAAGATAGATATGCTCTTGCTGAATACTTTTTTCTTTCAACCCTATGAAGAGGAGTTTTATCAGGAATTTTATCGCAGATTAGATCAATTTGGGGCTTATGAAAAGCAGATTTTATCCGATATATAAAGTAAGAAACAAGTCACTGATGAAATACGTTCCAGGGAGGGATTAACGCAGCATACGGATTAAATGCAATTTTCATGGTGGAATCGGTTGCGGCAACCGCTCGTCTGAAAGACGATAAAGGCCGTAAGGACAGAGAGGAAGCAAAGAAGAACGAAAAGAAACGTTCCTTGTTTGCGGATATTCTGGATGCTCAAACGGAGGAAATGATAAACGCCCCTGCACAGTTTCGGACTGTTGTGTACGGTCCCAACGGCAGAGTGGTAGCAACCCAGTATCAGACGCGAGAATATGTATAGCGAGAAGAAAGAAAACTGAGGGTGGATGATTATGTCGCATAGTCACCCACCCTTTTGCAGTGACGCCGCAGGGACGTTTCTTTTGCCACGGCCATCGCACATTGCCACGGCTATCGCCCATTGCCATGACCATCGCCCATTGCCACGGCCAGTGAGCTTTTCCATGGATTTTTTTCCATATTAACTGTTTACATTTTCAGCCAAATAATTTAGTATAAAAGTTGAGCGTTTTGGATGAATGCAAACATTTGCAAGACACGATCCGAAATAAGAAAAAGGTAACTGAAACGTTACAAATAAGTATAATCATTTTCGCAAAGGAGAAATACAATGAATCTTTCACCACTTCAGAAAGCAAGATATGAGTACAGCCCAAAGCTTCCCGGCATGCTCAGAAACGGTATTGCTGAAATCTGTGTAAAAGAAGGCGCAGCAACTGCAAGCGTAGCTGATCAGGATAAGATCGCTGCTCTTTTCCCTAACACCTACGGCAAACCGGAGATTACCTTTGAAAAAGGACAGAACACATCCGCTCCCAAAAAGCAGGTTGTAGGTGTTATCCTTTCCGGCGGACAGGCTCCCGGTGGACACAACGTTATCAGTGGTCTTTACGATGCTTTGAAGGCTACCAACAAAGACAACGTTCTGCTTGGCTTCAAGGGTGGCCCGGACGGACTTTTGAAAAATGACTACGTAGAATTTGACGATGCATTCATTGATGCATATAGAAATACAGGTGGTTTTGATATCATCGGTTCCGGCAGAACAAAACTGGAGACAAAGGAACAGTTTGCTATCGTTGCTGAAAACGCTAAAAAGAACGGCTTAACAGCAGTTGTAATCATCGGTGGTGATGACTCCAACACAAACGCTGCAACACTTGCAGAATACATGGCTGCACAGAACACAGGTATCCAGGTAATCGGATGTCCTAAGACAATCGACGGCGACCTGAAGAATGAAGATATTGAAGCTTCCTTCGGTTTTGATACAGCTACCAAGACATACTCCGAATTGATCGGTAACATTGAAAGAGATGCGAACTCTGCTAAGAAGTACTGGCACTTCATCAAAGTAATGGGTCGTTCCGCTTCCCATGTTGCCCTGGAATGTGCTCTTCAGACACAGCCTAACATCTGCCTGATTGGTGAAGAAGTAGCTGCGAAAAAGATGTCTCTTGCACAGATCACTAATTACATCGCTGATTCTGTAGAGAAGAGAGGCAACAACGGCAACAACTTCGGTGTAGCTATTATTCCGGAAGGTATTGTAGAATTCGTTCCTGAGTTCTCCAAGCTGATCGCTGAGATCAATGAATTACTTGCAGGCAGCAAGACAGAAGAGTTCAATGCTCTTCCTGACTGGGCAGCGAAGTACAACTTTATCAAAAACGGACTTACAGCTGAATCCTTTGCTGTATTTGATATCCTTCCTCAGGGTATCCAGCAGCAGTTATTCTTAGAGAGAGATCCTCACGGTAATGTTCAGGTATCCC
>CALZKI010000030.1 GCA_945787995.1 uncultured Lachnospiraceae bacterium
AAGAGTTAAAAGCCGGTAACTGGAACTTCGATCAGCAGTGTAATCCTTTCCAGGCTCAGTACATTGATGACATCATCAAGAAACTGGAAGCTGGTGAGACAATCTCCGAAAAGACAATCGTCATGGATGAAAAAGGATTCGACGCTACAACAATTACAGATGATGACGTAAACAACTACGGTATCTAATATTTGAATTAGCTTAGAATTGTAAAGCGCGGCGCCGCGTAGGATAAAACCCGCGGGCACCGCGCTATATTTTTGAAAACATTAAATGAGGTGAGACTGTGGAAAATAAAACCGTTTTGGAAATGAGAAACATTCACAAATCTTTCCCCGGTGTAAGAGCTTTGCAGGCTGTGGATTTTACTCTGGAAGAGGGCGAGATTCATGCACTGATGGGGGAGAACGGTGCCGGAAAATCTACACTTATCAAGGTATTAACAGGTGTTTATACAAAGGATGAGGGTCAGATTTTTGTCAAGGGTATCGATCATGAGGTGACGATTCATTCGCCGAAAGAAGCCCAAGAGGTTGGTATTAGTACCGTATATCAGGAAATTACGCTTTGCCCTAATCTGACTGTTGCAGAGAATATGTTTATCGGAAGAAGTGCAAAGGTATTCCAGGACTGGAAAACAATGAATGCGGAAGCGGACAGAATTTTGCAGTCTCTTGATATTCCTGCAAAAGCAACCCAGCAGCTGGCAAGCTGTTCCATCGCGATTCAGCAGATGGTGGCTATCGCACGAGCTGTAGATATGGATTGTAAGGTGCTGATTCTTGACGAACCTACTTCTTCTCTGGATGAACAGGAAGTTGCGAAATTATTTGGTTTGATGAGAGACCTGAAGAAGAAAGGTGTTGGTATCATCTTCGTTACCCACTTCCTGGATCAGGTATACGAAGTCTGTGACAAGATTACGGTACTTCGTGATGGTAAACTGGTTGGTCAGTATGTGATTGAAGAGCTTCCCAGAGTACAGCTTGTATCCAAGATGCTTGGTAAGGAATTGGATGACCTTTCCGACATCAAGAGTGAGGCGGCTACATACGAAACCAAGGAAGGAGATCTTCCTGTATTTGAAGCAGAAGGGCTTGTCTCCAATGCGGGAATCAAGCCTTTTGATTTCCATATCAATAAGGGTGAGGTCAATGGCTTTACCGGTCTGCTTGGCTCCGGTCGTAGCGAATGCGTCCGTGCCATCTTCGGTGCTGACAGAGTACTGGGCGGTACTGTGAAGAAAAATGGTAAGGTTGTGAAGATCAACAAACCGATTGATGCGATGAAAAACGGCATTGCGTATCTGCCTGAAGACAGAAAAGTTGACGGTATTGTAGGGGATCTTTCTGTTCGTGAGAATATTATCCTGGCTTTGCAGGTTATGAAAGGCTTCTTCAAGCCTTTTACAAAGGCGCAGGCAAATCAGTTTGCAGAAGAATATATCAAGTTGCTTGGTATTAAGACTGCCAGTGCTGACACACCGATCAAATCTTTGTCCGGTGGTAACCAGCAGAAATGTATCCTTGCCAGGTGGCTGCTGACACATCCCGAATATCTGATTCTGGATGAGCCTACCAGAGGTATTGATATCGGTACAAAGATTGATATTCAGAAACTTGTATTAAAACTGGCTTCGGAGGGTATGAGTGTAACATTTATCTCTTCCGAAACAGATGAAATGCTTCGTACATGTTCCAGACTTGTTGTTATGAGAGACCGCAAAGTGGTTGGGGAGTTGTCTGGTGATGAACTGACACAGAGCATGATTATGAGCACAATTGCCGGAGGTAAGTAAATGGAAGCTAAAAAACAATTTTCAATTGGGCTGTTTTTCAAGAAAATGGTGAAACAGCAGGTATTTATCCCTCTTGCTGCACTGCTTATCCTGGCACTTTTTAATCTGATTATGGATCCTTCCTTCTTCAAGATTACTTTGGGATATAACAGCGTAGGTGATCCGGTTCTTTCCGGATATTTGATGACAATTCTGGACTATGGTTCTGAACTGGCAATTCTTGCAATCGGAATGACCCTGGTTACAGCGGCTTCCGGCGGACAGGATATCTCGGTTGGCGCGACCATCGCTATCGGCGGTTCTGTGATCTTGCGAGTTCTCTGCGGCCGTAATTCCAGACCGGATGAATTACAGGCTCCTATTATTGTGGCATTCTTGGTTGCCTGTGTGGTATGTATGCTGTTTGGTGCATTCAATGGTGCTCTGGTTGCCTATTTCAAGATTCAGCCAATGGTTGCTACTCTGATCCTGTTTACTGCAGGTCGCTCCATTGCTGCCTGGATCAATAACAATGAACTTCCGATTGTCAGTGATCCTTCCTTTGCTGTATTCGGTGGATTCATTCCCGGTATTCCGATCCCTACACCATTTTTTATTGCACTTGCGTGTGTGATCGTGATTGCACTGATTCTTCGATTTACAAATCTGGGACTGTATACACAGGCTGTTGGTATTAATGAGAGTTCCTCCAGACTGAATGGTCTGAATCCACAGTTTATTAAGTTCCTGACCTTCGTTATTTTAGGTCTGTTTGTGGCGGTTGCTTCCCTGATCAAGGTTAGCCGCCTGTCTTCCATTAACTACTCTGTTATTGCGAAGGATATCGAAATGGATGCAATCCTTGCGGTTGCTCTTGGCGGTAACGCACTTGGTGGCGGTAAGTTCAATATGTGGGCTTCTATTCTGGGTGCATATGTTATCCAGTTTTTAACAACCACGTTGTACAAATTCAATGTACAGTCTGATGCCCTTCCGGCATATAAGGCTATCGTTGTTATCATGCTGGTTGTTTCTTCTGCTCCCGTAGTAAGAGAGAGAACAGCATACTACTGGAAAAAACTGACCAGTAAGAAACAGGAGGTGGCTTAAAATGGGAAAATCAAAACAAGCAAATGATATGCCTAAAAAGAACTTGTTAAGCAGGCTTTCCGGTATGTCTGATACCAATCTGTTGCTTACAATTACCATTGTAGTATTTTTTGTAATGTACATTGGTGCCATTGTATTTCAGGGTAAAGGATTTCTGAAACCACAGGCATTTTTCAACATTCTGAATGCCAACGCTGCATTGATTATTGCATCTTGTGGTATGAGCCTTGTGATGATCACCGGCGGCATTGATATTTCCGTAGGTGGTGTTGCCGCACTGGTTAGTATGTGCTGTGCAGTTTATCTGGATTATCATGATGGTAATGTTTTGGGTGCTGTGCTGATTGCTTTGGCTATCGGTCTTGCATTTGGTATTGTACAGGGTTATCTGGTTGCATATCTTGGGATTCAGCCATTCATTGTTACACTGGCGGGAATGTTCTTTGCCAGAGGTATGACAACCATCGTCAATACCAATCCCTTCAACGTAGCAAACCCTGCCTTCGTTGCTTTGAAAGAAACCCGTGTTGTAGTTCCCGGAATGGGTTCTTATAACAAAGCGGGCAATTATGTAAATGCTTATGTGGAAATCGGTGTAGTTGTGGCAATCATTGTTGTCATTGCTATGTTTTGCATCTTAAGATGGACCAAACAGGGACGTTACTTCTATGCAGTGGGCGGTAATGCGCAGAGTGCATTGATGCTTGGTATCAATGTAAAAATGACACGTTTCTTATCTCACCTGGGCTGCGGCCTGCTTGCCGGTGTTGGAGGATTTGCCTATTTCTTACATGTAGGTTCCGGCTCCGCATCTCATGCCAGCGGTATGGAAATGAATGCTATTGCATCTTCCATCATTGGTGGTACAATGTTAACAGGTGGTGTTGGTAACATCATTGGTACATTCTTTGGTGTGCTTTCCTTAAGTACTATCCAGAACATTGTTTCTTCTGCCGGTCTGGATCAGGCATGGTGGACAGGAATTACCATCGCAGCAATGCTTTGTCTGTTCCTGGTTGTACAGAGTATTATCATGGCTCGTAAGGACAAATCAAAGAAATAAGTTTATGGTACAATTTAAGAGGGACGGCAGTTGGTTCTGCTGTCCCTTTTTGGTAGCGACGGGTTTGCGAAGCAAACGGTTTTTATGAGTGAAAGAGGAAGAAACAGTGGCCTCGAAGCAAACAGTATTTATGAGTGAAAGAGGAAGGAATACAAGAATTCGTGAAAAAATGGCTAGCCTGCATTCTGGTTGCGGGTTTGATCTGTCTTGGCCTATTGGCCTGTGAAAAGAAAGAGAATTCCATACAGCAAGAAGATCAGGGGGAACAGCTGATTACGGTGGGCTTTTCCCAGCTGGGTGCGGAATCTGACTGGAGAAGTGCCAATACCAAATCCATGAAGGAAGCTTTTTCCAAGGAAAACGGATATAATCTGATTTTTGAAGATGGTCAGCAGAAACAGTCGAACCAGATTATGGCGATCAGAACCTTCATTCAGCAGGAGGTAGATTACATCGTGTTGGCTCCGGTGACGGAGACCGGATGGGATACTGTGCTTCAAGAAGCAAAGGAAGCAGGCATACCGGTGATTCTTGTGGATCGTATGGTGGATACGGATAATGAAGATTTGTTCACCTGTTTTGTAGGGTCCGATTTTGAGTTGGAAGGTAAAAAAGCCACTGCCTGGCTGAAGGCGTATCTGGAAAAGAAAGGGATTGCTCCCGAAGAGGTGAATGTGGTGAACATTCAGGGTAACCTGGGAGCCACGGCTCAGATCGGTCGCAGCGAGGGAATCAGGTATGCTGCAGCAGAGTATGGGTGGAATCTTCTTGACCAGAAGCCGGGTGATTTTACACAGGCAAAGGGAAAAGAAGTTATGGAGTATTTCCTGAAAAGATATCCGGAACTCAATGTGGTTTATTGCGAGAACGACAATGAGTCCTTCGGTGCTATAGAAGCAATCGAAGAAGCAGGCAAAAAAGTGGGAACCGACATACAAAACGGGGATATTATGGTTTTATCCTTTGACGGTGTAAACGGTGAAGCGTTACAATATGTAATAGATCAGAAGATTGCATGTATCGGTGAATGCAATCCACTCCATGGACCCAGAGTAAGTGATATCATTCAGTCCCTGGAATGCGGCATTAAACCACCCAAGTTATCTTTTGTATCGGAAGAAATATATGTCCATGATCAGACTGTAAAATCGGTTTCCGTGGATGGAAAAGAATATTCCGTGACTACCATGACAGAGGAAGTTGCAAATAAAAAAGCAGAACAATTCGGAAACTGACCTATGCACAGCAAACAATAAGGAGGGTATTAAAAAATGAGTAATGTGAAGGATGCAATCAGAAGCGGAAAGACAGCTCTTGGTATCGAGTTTGGATCAACACGTATCAAAGCTGTTCTTGTGGATGAAAACCACACACCTATTGCCCAGGGAGCGCATGACTGGGAAAACCGCCTGGAAAACGGTTATTGGACGTACAGCCTGGAGGATGTCTGGGGTGGGTTACAGCACTGCTACAGTGAACTTGCGAAGGATGTAAAAGCACAGTATGACGAAGAACTGACAACCATCGGTGCCATCGGTTTCAGTGCTATGATGCATGGATATATGCCTTTTGACAAGGCTGGTAATCTTCTTGTTCCTTTCAGAACCTGGAGAAATACAAGACAGGAAAAGGCTTCGGAAGATCTGACAAAGCTGTTCAATTTCCATATTCCCCAGAGATGGAGTATAGCCCATCTGTACCAGGCAATCTTAAACGGAGAAGATCATGTAAAAGACATTGATTTCTTTACAACTTTAGCCGGTTATGTGCATTGGAAGCTGTCCGGTGAAAAGGTACTTGGTATTGGCGAGGCATCAGGTATGTTTCCCATTGATTCCGCAGCACTTGATTTTAACAAAGGCATGATGACTCAGTTCGATGAACTGATCGCAGACAAAGGATTTTCCTGGAAATTGGAACAGATTATTCCTAAAGTATTGGTTGCCGGTGAGCAGGCGGGTGTATTGACCGAAGAAGGTGCAAAACTGTTGGATGTGTCCGGTAAATTGCAGGCAGGTATTCCTATGTGCCCTCCTGAAGGTGATGCCGGAACGGGTATGGTTGCCACCAATGCTGTATCTGAAAAAACAGGTAATGTATCTGCCGGCACAAGTGTATTCTCCATGGTAGTATTGGAGAAACCTTTGCAGAAGGCTTACGATGAAATCGACCTTGTTACCACGCCTACAGGACCTGCGGTTGCTATGGTACACTGCAACAACTGTACTTCCGACTTAAATGCATGGGTGAATCTGTTCAAGGAATTTGCTGAGAGCTTCGGCATGAAAGTAGATATGAACCAGTTATTCGGCACACTTTACAATAAAGCATTGGAAGGTGATGCGGAGTGTGGTGGCTTGCTGGCGTACAACTATTTCTCCGGCGAGCATGTAACCTGTATGGAAGAAGGACGTCCGCTGTTTGTACGTACTCCCGAAAGCAAATTCAATCTTGCAAACTTTATGAGACTGCATCTGTTCACAGCTCTTGGTGCCTTGAAGGTTGGTAATGACATCCTCTTTGGGGAAGGTGTGAAGCTGGACAGAATTACAGGTCATGGCGGCTTGTTCAAGACAAAGGGTGTAGGTCAGAAAATAATGGCTGCAGCACTGAATGTTCCGGTTACGGTTATGGAAACAGCCGGTGAAGGCGGTGCCTGGGGTATGGCTCTTCTTGCCGCATATATGGTGCAGAAAAATGATGGCGAAAAATTGGAAGAATACCTGGAGAACAGAGTATTTGCCGGTCAGGCCGGTGAAACACTTGCTCCCGATGCAAAGGATGTAGAAGGCTTCAACGAATTCATCAAACGTTATGTGGCAGGTCTTCCTATTGAGAGAGCAGCTATAGATGCAATGAAATAAACAGGCAGTGAAAAACTGCAGATTGGAGAAACGATGTTAGAAGAACTAAAACAGAGAGTTTATGAAGCCAACATGTTGCTTCCACAATATGAGCTTGTGACCTTCACTTGGGGTAATGTAAGTGAGATTGATCAGGAAACAGGGATTTTTGCAATCAAACCCAGTGGCGTGGATTATGACAAGCTGACACCTGATGATATGGTGCTGATGGATTTGAACGGCAATAAAGTGGAAGGCCGCTACAATCCATCTTCTGATACAGCAACCCATCTGGAATTATACAAAGCTTTTCCTGAAATCGGTGGTGTGGTTCATACCCATTCCTCTTATGCCACAAGCTGGGCTCAGGCAGGAAGAAGCATTCCCTGCTATGGCACAACCCATGCAGATTATATGTATGGTGAAATTCCTTGTGTGAGATGTTTGACTGCAGAAGAGATCGAAGGTGCGTATGAGAAAAACACCGGGCTTCTGATTGTCAGTGAGTTTCAGCGCATGGAGAAGGACCCTATGGCTGTGCCCGCTGTCCTTTGTAAGAACCATGGCCCCTTCGCCTGGGGCAAAAATGCCCATGATGCTGTTCACAACGCGGTAGTACTGGAAGAAGTTGCCAAAATGGCATATCGTGCAGAGACCATCAACCCGAGAATACAGCCTGCTCCCCAGGAACTGCAGGATAAACATTATTACAGAAAACATGGTGCAAATGCATACTACGGACAGAAGTAGAGAAGTTGGCTATAAAAACGCAAAAGCAAGTGAAAAAATGGTCGTTTGGCGAAAGGGACTTTGAATAGTTGCTGATTTGTTGTATAGAGTTGCTCTTTTCGCGGCACAGACTAGGCATTGCCCGGACTTTCTGATAAAATACAAGTAGATTTATGGTGTGAATTTCTCCGGAACACTGATCGGTTCGCACCAATGTAAAACAATAAATGGAGGTTATGTAATGAACAAATTAGAGTTACAGAAAACAGCTAATGAAGTTCGTAAAGGTATTGTAACTGCTGTTCACAGCGCAAAAGCCGGTCATCCGGGTGGATCTTTATCTGCAGCAGATATCTTTACCTATCTTTATTTTGAAGAAATGAATATCGATCCTAAGGATCCGAAGAAAGCCGACAGAGACCGCTTTGTTCTTTCCAAAGGACATACAGCTCCCGGTTATTATTCAGCACTTGCTAACCGTGGTTACTTCCCGGTGGAAGACTTAAAGACACTTCGTCATCTGGGATCTTACTTACAGGGACATCCCTGCATGCAGGAAACTCCCGGTGTAGATATGTCCTCCGGTTCCCTGGGACAGGGCATCTCTGCAGCAGTAGGAATGGCTCTCGCTGCCAAATTGGACGGCAAGGATTACAGAACCTATACATTACTGGGTGATGGAGAGATTCAGGAAGGTCAGGTATGGGAAGCAGCTATGTTTGCAGGTGCCCGTAACCTGGACAACCTCGTTGTGATCGTTGATAACAACGGATTACAGATCGATGGTAAGATTGAAGATGTATGTTCCCCTTATCCGATCGATAAGAAATTTGAAGCCTTCAACTTCCATGTAATCAATATTGACGGTAACGATTTTGATCAAATCGATGCAGCTTTCAAAGAAGCGAAAGCAACCAAAGGAATGCCCACAGCTATTATTGCAAAGACTGTAAAAGGTAAAGGTGTTTCCTTCATGGAGAACAATGCCGGATGGCATGGAAAAGCTCCTAACGATGAAGAGTATGCAACTGCAATGGCAGACCTTGAAAAGATCGGTGCTGAGTTAGGAGGTGCAAAATAATGGCAGATGTAGTAAAAATTGCAACAAGAGAAAGTTATGGTAATGCACTTGCTGAGTGCGGAAAAGATTTTCCTGAACTTGTAGTATTGGATGCCGACCTGGCAGGTGCTACAAAGACAGGCGTTTTCAAAAAAGCATTTCCCGATCGTCATATTGACTGTGGTATTGCAGAATGTAACATGACAGGTATTGCAGCGGGTCTTGCTACCTGCGGTAAGATTCCTTTCATCAGCTCCTTTGCCATGTTTGCAGCAGGACGTAACTTTGAACAGGTTCGTAACTCCATCGGTTATCCTCATCTGAACGTAAAGATCGGTGCTACCCATGCCGGTATCACAGTTGGTGAAGATGGTGCCACACACCAGTGTAACGAAGACGTGGCTCTCATGAGAACCATCCCGGGCATGACAGTTATCGTTCCTTCCGATGATGTGGAAGCGAAGGCAGCAGTCAGAGCAGCAATTGAAATGGAAGGCCCTGTATACTGCAGATTCGGTCGTGCAGCAGTTCCGGTAATCAATGATAAACCTGATTACAAATTTGAGATCGGCAAAGGTGTTCTGTTAAGAGAAGGTACCGATGTGACCATCGTAGCAAGCGGTATTACAGTTGCTTCCAGTTTGGAAGCAGCAGAGAAACTTGCGGCAGAAGGTATCAGTGCAGAAGTAATCAATATTCATACCATCAAACCTCTGGACGAAGAAATCATTCTTACATCCGCAAAGAAGACAGGTAAGGTGGTTACTGCTGAAGAGCATTCCGTAATCGGCGGCCTTGGTAGTGCGGTTTGTGATGTGCTTTGTGAAAAAATGCCTACACCGGTTCTGAAGATTGGTATGTATGACAAGTTCGGTGAGTCCGGACCTGCTAACGCACTGGTTGCTAAGTATGGTTTGGATGCAGAAGGCATCTACAGCAAAGTAAAAGACTTTGTCAAATAATGCATTTGTGTCAAGAAATGCATAAAGGAAAGCAAATCGTGATATTTGCGGAAAACTTCGAAATTTGAGCATAACGATAATACATGGGGGAAGGGTGTGGTGACGCACCCTTCTTCTATACTTTTTGAGATACGGTAGAAACTATGACAGTGGAAAGAATTTTGGCGCCATCAATTTTGGCAGCGGATTTTACAAAACTTGGAGACCAGCTTGCAGAGATAGACAAAGCCGGTGCCCAGTATGTGCATATTGATGTGATGGACGGTGTGTTTGTGCCATCCATTTCCTTTGGTATGCCTGTGATTCAGACCATAAGGAAGGCTACTGCAAGAATTTTTGATGTTCATTTGATGATTGTAGAGCCGGAAAGATATATAGAGGAATTTGCGAAGGTGGGAGCTGATTCCATCACCTTCCATTTGGAAGCGGCAAAAGATCCGCAGGAAGTGATCGATCTGATCCGTAAAGCAGGATGCAAGGTGGGAATGTCTATCAAACCTGCTACTCCTGTGGCAGAGGTGGAGAAATGGATCCCAAAGCTGGATATGCTTCTGATTATGACAGTTGAACCCGGTTTCGGTGGGCAGAAATATATTCCTTCTTCCACAGAAAAGATTGTGGAGGCCCGGGCAATTGCCAACCGGTGTAATCCGAACCTGGATATTCAGGTGGACGGTGGTATCACCATCGATAATGTGAAAACAGTTCTGGATGCCGGTGCCAACGTGATTGTAGCCGGTTCGGCAGTTTTCAAGAATGGGCTTGGAGAAAACGTAAAAGCATTTTTGGAGGCATTTCATGAGTCATAAGATCGGAAGAAATGATCCCTGCTTTTGCGGAAGCGGAAAGAAATATAAAGTCTGTCACGGCCCCATTGATGATATGATTGAGGGGGCCAGACTGAAAGGGCATCTGGTGCCATCCCATGATATGCTGAAAACGGAAGAGCAGTTACAGGGAATCCGGGAAAGCAGCAGGATCAATATTGCTGTTCTGGATTATGTAGAATCCCATATCGGTGCAGGTGTTACCACGGAAGAGATTGATACATGGGTTTATGATATTACCACAGGAATGGGTGGCATTCCCGCCCCATTGAATTATGATGGTTATCCGAAAAGTGTATGTGTGTCCATTAATGAAGTGGTCTGCCATGGTATTCCTTCCCCGGATGTGGTGCTGCAGGATGGAGATATTGTGAATGTGGATGTGTCCACTGTTTACAAAGGATTTTTTTCAGATTCCTCCAGAATGTTTTGTATCGGTAATGTGTCCCCGGAAAAGAAAAAACTGGTGGAAGTGGCAAAAGAGTGCATGATGCTCGGGCTGGAACAGGTAAAGCCCGGCAATTTTCTGGGAGATATGGCCGCTGTTATTTCGCAGCATGCCCATGAAAATGGGTATACTGTGGTAAGAGAAATCGGAGGACATGCCATTGGTCTGGAATTCCACGAAGATCCATTTGTAAGCTATGTTGCACCAAAGGGAACAGAAATGCTGATGGTTCCGGGAATGGTATTTACCATTGAACCCATGATCAATATGGGTGGATATGAAATCAGCGTGGACGATGAGGATGGTTGGACAGTAACCACAGATGATGGTCTTCCTTCCGCGCAATGGGAAATAACCGTTGCGGTTACAAAGACGGGATACGAAATCCTGACTTATTGACAGTAATTCTGCTTTATGATACGCTAATCAGAAGAAAAACAGAAAACAGAAAGCGTACGAAATAATGTTATCCCGGCTTCTTACAAACGTAGGATGACGGGATTTCTTTTTTCCGTTACTGCTTTGCTGCGTTTTGAAAAAGGTGAACCTGATTCCCTCAAAAACCCGGAAAGGGATGGAGGAGTTGCTGTATGAAAAAATTAGGATTTATCGGAATGGGCAATATGGCCGGTGCCATAGCAGATGGTCTGATCAGCAAAGGGCTGATGTCTGCCAACGATGTGTATGCCTACGCTCCAAACAAAGAAAAATTACAGAAGAATGCAGAGAAAATCGGATTTGTCCCGGTGGAATCTTTGCTAAAACTAATGGATAAAGCAGATACGGTAGTGATGGCCTGCAAGCCTTATCAGGTGGAAGGTGTGCTTCAGGAAATCGGAAATATGCTTTCGGGAAAGGCTCTGATCTCCATCGCACTGTCCTGGAATTATGAAAAATGTACCGCAATGCTTCCTGCAGATGTGAGAGTTCAGTTTGTCATGCCCAATACCCCCGCGAAAGTGGGAGAAGGTGTATTTCTGTTTGAACAGGAAAATTCTTTGACAAAAGAAGAGCGAATGCAGATGATGGACTTATTCGGTGCACTCGGAATGGTGGCGGAGCTTCCTGCATCCCTGATGGGAATAGGCGGAGCTGTAACCGGCTGCGGACCGGCATTTGTGGATCTGATGCTGGAAGGGTTCGCGGATGCGGCTGTAAAATATGGTATTTCCAGAGAATTGGCCTATAGGCTGGTGTCTCAGACTGTACTTGGCAGTGCCAAATTACAACTGGTAACAGGAGAGCATCCGGGCGTATTAAAGGATGCAGTTTGCTCACCCGGTGGCTCCACGATCCGAGGTGTGGCTGCATTGGAGCATGCCGGTATGCGCTCTGCATGCATAGATGCCATTGATGCGGTGATGAATATGTGAAACTATTCAGAACCATGCAAATATTCTTTCATTCAAACATCATGCTTGCATGGGTGTGAGTGGTTATAATAATAGAAAGAGGGAGAAAACGCGATGAGAAAAGACAAGTATTATATTACTACTGCAATTGCATATACATCCGGTAAACCCCATATCGGGAACAGCTACGAAATTGTTTTGGCTGATGCAATTGCACGCTTTAAAAGAAAAGACGGATATGATGTGTGGTTCCAGACAGGAACTGATGAGCATGGTCAGAAAATCGAATTGAAGGCCGCTGAAGCAGGCATTACACCGAAAGAATTTGTAGATCGTGTTGCCGGTGTGATCAAGGATATCTGTGATTCATTGAATATTTCCTATGATCACTTTATCCGTACAACAGATGAGTATCATGAAAAACAGGTGCAGAAGATTTTCAAGAAGATGTATGAAAAAGGAGACATATACAAAGGTGCTTACGAAGGTATGTACTGTACGCCTTGTGAATCCTTCTGGACAGAGTCTCAGTTGGTGGATGGAAAATGCCCTGACTGCGGAAGAGAGTGCAAACCTGCAAAGGAAGAGGCTTACTTCTTTAAAATGAGCAAATATGCCGACAAATTGATTGAGCATATCAATACACACCCGGAATTTATTCAGCCTGTTTCCAGAAAGAACGAAATGATGAACAACTTCCTGTTACCCGGGTTACAGGATCTGTGTGTTTCCAGAACATCCTTCAAATGGGGAATTCCTGTTGATTTTGATGACAAACACGTAGTTTACGTATGGCTGGATGCGTTGACCAACTATATTACAGGTATTGGCTATGATGCGGATGGCAACAGCAGCGAGCAGTATAAGAAGAACTGGCCGGCTGATCTGCATCTGATCGGAAAAGATATCATCCGTTTCCATACCATTTACTGGCCCATTTTTTTAATGTCTCTGGGTGAACCTTTGCCAAAACAGGTATTTGGACATCCCTGGCTGTTACAGGGCGATGGTAAGATGAGTAAGTCCAAAGGAAATGTCATTTATGCAGAGGATTTGATCGGTTTCTTTGGCGTGGATGCGGTGCGTTATTTTGTGTTACATGAAATGCCTTTTGAGAACGATGGCGTGATCACCTGGGATCTGATGGTGGAGAGACTGAACTCAGACCTTGCCAATATCCTGGGCAACCTGGTGAACCGTACTATCTCCATGAGCAACAAATACTTTGGTGGTGTTGTGGAGAATAAAAAGGTTGGTGTGGCAACCGGCGAAGAGGATGTGGATGCATCCCTGAAGTTATGCATTGCAGACACCTATTCCAGAGTGGCTGCCAAGATGGAAGTTCTTCGTGTGGCTGACGCAATCAGTGAAATCTTTGTACTGTTCAAACGATTGAATAAATATATCGATGAGACAATGCCCTGGGCACTTGCAAAGGATGAGGAGAAGAAGGACAGACTTTCTACAGTACTGTACAACTTGTTAAATGGTATTCTGGTGGGAGCGAGCCTGTTAGAGCCATTTATGCCTGAAACTGCAGAAAAGATTGCGAAGCAGATCGGGGCTCCTCTTGTTGACTTTGAACTGTTAGAGAAAAATGCGGCTCTTTCTGATGAAGAAAAGGCAGAAGCATCTGTTTACTATCCGGAAAGAAATCAGGTAACAGATGCTCCGGAGATTTTGTTTGCCAGACAGGATCTGAATGACATTTTGGAAAAAGTGGAAGCAATGTTTGCAGAAAGAAGAAAAGAAGCCGGACAGACAGAAGAGAAGACAGAAGAAGAAAAAGAAGAAGTTATTGATGTGGAAGCAAAACCGGAAATCACATACGATGTATTTGATCAGTGCCAGTTCAGAGTAGGACGCATTCTGGAATGTAAGGAAGTTCCAAAGAGTAAGAAGCTGCTTTGCTCACAGGTACAGATCGGATCTGAAGTAAAACAGATACTGTCCGGAATAAAACAGCATTATTCTGCCGAAGAAATGGTAGGCAAGAAGGTGATGGTACTTGTTAATCTGCAACCCAGACAGATTGCAGGGATGACTTCTGAAGGAATGCTTCTCTGTGCGGAGGATGCAGAAGGTAAGCTGGCGCTTCTTACACCGGAAAGAGATATGCCGGCAGGAGCAGAGATTGGTTAAGAGTGAATAGGGACAATTGCAATGATAAAAAAGATAGAATTCTTTTTCGATTCCGCAGACGGAATTCACAAATTGCATGCTATCAAATGGATACCGGAAATTGAACATCCGGTATCCATTTTACAAGTGGTTCATGGCATGGCGGAATATATTGACCGTTACGATGATTTTGCAACCTATATGGCTAGCCGGAATATACTTGTGGTAGGTGATGACCATTTGGGTCATGGGAAAAGTGTGGGGCCAATGGATACCAAAGGATACTTCTGCGATAAAGATGCACCCAAAGTTCTGGTGGAGGATGAACATACGTTGCAAAAAAGAATGCAGGAGGAGTACCCCGGCGTTCCTTACTTTGTTTTGGGACATAGCATGGGCTCCTTTATCACAAGGAATTTTCTGGCTCAATATGGCAGGGAGATACAGGGAGCAGTTATATGCGGAACCGGAATGCAGTCCAAAATGATTTTGACAATTTCCACCGCGTTGAGCGCATTTCTGACACTTTTCCAGGGAAAGGAGCATGTGTCAAAGTTTATGGACCATGCTTGTTTTGGAAACTATAACAAAGAAATAGAGAATCCCGGAACCCCCTATGACTGGCTGACTCATGATGCAGCCTGTGTGGATGCATATATGCAGGATCCGGACTGTGGGTTTGTGTTTACATTAAATGGCTTTTCCACCCTGTTCCAACTGATCCGCAAACTGCATGATCAGACCTATGTCAATCGAATGCCTAAGGAATTACCCATCTTTATTGCTGCCGGAAGAGAGGATCCTGTGGG
>CALZKI010000031.1 GCA_945787995.1 uncultured Lachnospiraceae bacterium
CGCACAGTTGATATAATAGGCCGGCCTTCAAAACGCAGAGCTTCGCTCTTTGAACAAATTCCATGGTACCCATGGAATTGGAAGGCCGGCCTAACATTGTGCTCGTTTGTGCCGCTAAGAAAAACACGAAATCGACTGAAAATCGTCTTTCCACAGGTGAACATGGGCCTACGGAGTGTCCACCCTTGAAAAGACATGAATCATCAAAAGTGGAAAATTCTCCTTGGAGAATATGGTTGGCAATTACGCCCGGAAACAGCATGTGCACCGGGGCTCCTTGCGTGGACTGGGTCCGGAAGGGGAGGGACTACTGGTTGGCCTCCTTGACTGCTACGGCGATGGAAAGATCCGGGCGACTGTAAGGGATCAAGGTTGCCTGGACTGCATGGTACAGGTCGGATTTGCCAGGCCATACGGTGCCAAGTAAGTGGTTTTGGCTATCCAACTGATGGAACCAGGAACCGTTTTGGTGATCCAGGACGGTAGAGTCCAGGTATTCCATAAAGGCAGCGTAATCAGAAGCATATTGTTCCTTGCCTACTACATGGTAGAGCAGTGCAGAAGTGTTGATGGCTTCTGCCAGGGTCCAGTGCATTCTGTCGTGCACTACAGGGTTTCCGTTCCAGTCGGTGGTGTATGCAATGCCGGGAGCACCGTCACAGTTCCAGGCGTCAGCGATGGCCCGTTCATATAATTTGCAGGCTGCATCCAGGTAAGGGGCAGCCTTTTCTTTTTCTGCGAAGGTAGACAGTGCCCACTGTGAAATCAGTCTTGCCCATTCAATACCATGACCGGGTGTGGCACCGTAAGGTTTGAAGGGATCATCAGGTTTTTCCTTGTTACATTCCAGGTCGGCTACCCATTCCTTCGTAAAATGTTCAGGAATACGCCATTCGTTTTCGGAAGCCCATTCTATGACATGATCAATGATTCTTCCGGCACGCTTTCTGTAAGTTTCGTTGTGCAGAACATCTGCAACGGCAAGGAAAGCTTCTACCGTGTGCATGTTGGCATTCAAACCACGATAGTCGTCTAACTCAGTGAATTCTGTATTCCAGGTATCACAGGAAAGGCCCTCTTCATCGTTCCAGAAATAGGTGTCATAGGTGATGAGTGCCCTGTCCAACAATTCCCTCGCACCTTCTACTTCTGCAAGCACGCCGGAGCAGGAGGCAAGGATGACAAAGGCATGTGCATAACACTGCTTGGTTGGAAGAATCTTACCTTCGGCTGTTACACCGGCAAACCAACCGCCGTTGGTGTTGTCCTGTAGCTCTGTTGATAAACCGCGAATGGCGGATGCGGCCAATTCCTTGCTTCCGGGATGGTTCAGGAATGTGCCGATGGAATATACGTGGGCCATACGACTGGTGATCCAGGTTTCCCGATTGCGTTCTTTCCAGGGAGTTCCGTCGTCACCTAAGTAGTAGGAGCTTCCTGATTCGGAAGGAAACTGATGACCGAAAGAAAGCAGGTTGTTCAAAATATCCTGCAAAAACTGTTTGTTTTCCGATGAATCTAACTGGTATTTGGGATTCATATGAAAAAGACCTCCTTGATAGTGTTTTCTAGGGTAAGTTCAATTTGCTTCATATGTCCTATTGTAGCGTTCTCTTTTTCTCGGTGTCAAACAAGAATGATACATATTCTGCATCTTTTGAGATATGTATCCAAAAGTCCAATGACGTATGTTGCTGTAAATGATGTGGGAAGTGCCGACGTATACAAAGCGGAAACCGAAAAGGAACTCATAGTCCTTCGTAATCGAAGAGAGGAATGAAGCTTTCTTTGTTCACGCCTTCTTCCTGGATGAAGGCATTTTCTACACCCAGGTCAATTAACCGGTCGATCAAACGGTCATAGACTCCATAGTTAACCGGTTTGGATAAGGTTTCATGATCTGCCATGCGGGGCATAGGTGTATATTGACTCATGATACTGAGGTAAATACTGTTGCCGTAGGTTTTGTAGAGTTGTTTTATCATGAGGTATGCATCTTCTTCCAGACCGGGGAGAAGAAGATGACGGACCATAACCCCTCTGGTCATCATCTGAATTGGTTCATTTTCGTTTGTCTCTGGGGCGAATTGGCGAGGACCTGTGGGGTTAAACTCATCACCGCTCTTCTCTGGGACGAATTGGCAGGGACCTGTTTGTCGAAACATTTCTTCGATGGCTGCCCAGGCTACTTCATAGTAGTCGCCTGCATGGCAATATTCCCTACTGACGGTGGGGTTGTAGAATTTGAGATCGGGAAGATACACATCGATCAAACCGTCCAGCATACGTAATGTTTCGATCTTTTCATAGCTTCCTGTATTATATACAATCGGAATGGATAAACCGTTTTTTCTGGCCAGCTCCAATGAGGTTACAATATGTGGCACAAAATGTGTGGGGGTCACAAGATTGATGTTGTTGGCACCTTTGTCCTGCAGTGAAAGATAGATTCTGCACAAATCATCCACTGTCAGATTCTTTCCTATACCGCCTGAGGAAATCGGTTCATTTTGACAAAAGATACAACCCAGATTGCAGCCGGAAAAAAAGACGGTTCCCGAGCCCTTCGTTCCGCTGATGCAGGGTTCTTCCCACATGTGAAGGGCTGCTCTGGCGGCCCGTAAAGAGGCTGTTTCTCCACAGAATCCGGTATTTCCGGAAAGTCTGCAGACACCACAGTTTCTGGGACATAATGTGCAGTTTTCATAGTATGAAAATAGGGAATACATGGAGAACCTCTAAATAGATTTCGGATTACAATCATGTGTTGCGATATTCTTTGTTTCAGGGGAAATGGAGATAAATAAAGACCGTGCGTTTTCTGTCGAATCGGACCCATATGCGTTACCTCTACAGTTAACTCCGCCAGGCACCCTTACGGCACATACGAGATTCCTCTTAGTGCTGCTGCATTCCTGCCCTGACACGGTTCGTGGATTCGCATTGCGTAAGACCCAAACTTCAACGCCACTTATAGAGGGCAGCCATACAAGCTAAAACCCTCGAGAAAACATCACCCCTACTAGAGCGGATTGTAGGTACAGGGCACCGCTAACGCCCCGGCTGCACGGTTATTAGAGTATACTGTTTTTGCCGGGCATTGTCAACCTTGCCTGTACTTATGGCGCAATTCCTTTTCGGCTTTCAATCTGATGCGCAGTTCCTTAAAAAAAGTGGTCAACATATTGGAGCATTCTGTTTCCAGAATCCCTTTGTGGACTTCCACCTGATGATTAAATGCCGGTTCCTGCAGTATGTTTAATATGGAACCGGCACAACCGGCTTTGGGATTCATGCAACCAATGTATACTTCCGGAATTCTGGCCTGCACAATGGCACCGGAACACATTTGACAGGGCTCCAAGGTGACATACAGGGTACAATCCTCCAAACGCCAGTCGCCAATCACTTTTGTTGCCTTTCTGATTGCGTTTATTTCTGCGTGAGAAAGGGTGCTCTTGTCGGTGGTTCGACGATTGTAGCCACGACCAATGACTTTCCCTTCGTGGACAATAACACAGCCAATGGGCACTTCTCCAAGCTCGTATGCTTTCATGGCTAGTTTGATGGCCTGTTTCATATATTTTTCATGTATGGATAATTTCTCTTTCATAACACTCCGTATATGTGTTTTGCTTTTATTGTTCTTTTGTTGTTTTTTTGATAGCATTTCCGATGATTAACGGATTGCTTCCATTTGATAAAGTTACTTCGATAATTAGCTTTTTTCGCATTGCTTTTGGCGGATGCGGATGCTTCAAATTTGACTTGAAAAATGCTATAATACACAAGTTCGGGGACCTTAAGTTCACAATAGATAGTATAGCATAGCTTAGGAGAGAATGACAAAATGATTGGGACAATTGTAAATACATGTACCATATTAACGGGAAGTATTGTGGGTAGCCTTTTGAAAAAGGGAATCCACGAGAAATACCAGGGGGCATTATTTCATGCAATGGGATTGGCTGCATGTGCAATCGGTATCAACGCCATTGCCGGAAATATGCCAAAGACAGAATATCCGGTTTTGTTTATCGTTAGTCTTGCTTTAGGGAGTCTGCTGGGCACCATGTTGGATTTGGATGGCAGGTTTCAGAGACTGGTGAACAGCAAATCCAAGGCTGAAAACAATTTGGGGCAGGGTCTTTCTACGGGCATTCTGATGTATTGCATTGGAACACTGTCTATTCTGGGGCCTGTTATGAGTGCTTTGCAGGGGGATCATACCTTCCTTTTCACCAACGCCACTCTGGATTTGGTGACATCCATGGTACTTGCTTCTGCTTACGGTATTGGTATGGCGCTTGCGGCACCGGTTCTGTTTTGCTGGCAGGGAGTCATTTATCTGGTTGCCAAATATTTGTCCGGCTCTTTCTTCTCGGAAACCTTGTTGGTCGAACTTTCTATTGTGGGAGGAATCATGATTTTCTGTTCCGGACTGTCCATTCTGAAGATCAAGGACTGCAAGACGCTGAATATTCTTCCGTCACTGTTTATTCCCATGATATTCTTCATAGTAAAAGGATTCTTTGGTTAACGGTTCTGAATAGTGTAGAAAAAGGCTACCATTACTCCACCGGAAAAGGTGAAAGATGGTAGCCTTATTTATCGCGGAGAAGGAGGGATTTGAACCCTCGCGCCGTTTCCGACCTACTGGTGTTCGAAGCCAGACCCTTCAGCCTCTTGGGTACTTCTCCATAGCCTTTATGAAACACAATTATATCCGTCTTTGTTCCATTCGTCAATTGCACTTGAAGAGTAATTTTTGTATAATGTAATTGTTCAGAGCCATGCAGCTTTCATAAAGTAAGTCCTCATGCTCGCATGGGAGGACTTATTTTATGAAAGCTATATGGCGAGATCGCCACACCGAAGGAAATGCGAAGCATTTTCGAGGTGGGCTCTGAACAATTACATGATTGTGAAAGAGCGCACGGAGGTGGGCTCTGAACAATTACATGATTGTGAAAGAGCGCACGGAGGTGGGCTCTGAACAATTACATGGAATATAAATAAAAGGAGGCAGATATACAGATGAAAAGAATTGGTATGTTAACAAGTGGTGGTGACTGTCAGGCCTTAAACGCAGCAATGAGGGGCGTTGTTAAGTGTTTATCCAACAGCGACGAACAGATTGAAATCTATGGTTTCAACAACGGCTACAGAGGATTGATATATGGTGATTTCCGTATGCTTACAGGGCAGGACTTTTCCGGTATTCTGACAAAAGGCGGTACAATTCTTGGAAGCTCCAGAACTCCTTTTAAATTGATAAGAGAACCGGATGAGAACGGAATCGATAAAGTAGAAGCTATGAAGCAGAACTACTACAAATTGAAACTGGACTGTCTGGTAATTCTAGGTGGTAACGGTACCCATAAAACTGCAAATTTGTTAAGAACAGAAGGATTGAATGTTATTACTCTTCCTAAAACAATCGATAATGACTTGTGGGGAACAGATATGACTTTCGGCTTCCAGAGTGCAGTGAATATTGCTACAGATTGTATCGATTGTATTCATACAACTGCTTCTTCCCACGGAAGAATCTTCATTGTTGAGGTTATGGGCCATAAAGCCGGCTGGTTAACTCTGAATGCAGGTATTGCAGGTGGTGCGGATATCATTCTGATTCCTGAGATTCCTTATGATATTGATAAGATTATCGAAGCCATCGATGCCAGAGACAAACGCGGCAGCAAGTTCACCATTATGGCGGTTGCAGAAGGCGCTATTTCCAAGGAGGATGCAAAGCTTTCCAAGAAAGAATACAAAGAAAAACTGAAAAACAGACAGTATCCTTCGGTAAGCTACGAAGTGGCTGCTGAAATCGAAACGAAGACCGGCAAGGAAGTGCGTGTAACCGTTCCGGGACATACCCAGAGAGGTGGAAGTCCTTGCCCATACGATAGAGTTTTTGCAACAAGACTGGGAGCAGAAGCCGGCAAACTGATTCTGTCCGGTGAATACGGATTTATGGTGGGATACAAGAATCGTGAGATTGTAAAAGTTCCGTTGGAAGATGTGGCAGGCAAACTGAAGAGTGTTGATCCTGATGCAACGATTGTGCAGGAAGCAAAAATGATTGGTATCAGTTTTGGTGATTAGGCGGGAACAATTCTCGGTTTGACAAGACTGAATAGGTAAAATGTGGGAAGGCAGATATTTGCCGCAAGGGTGAATATCTGCCTTGCTTTTGCAACGGAATATTGCAGACAGAATTTGTCTGCGGAATAGAGGTTAACGTGGGATATACAGCGTTATATAGAAAGTTTAGACCTTCTGTTTTTGAAGAGGTAAAAGGGCAGGATCATGTTGTTTCTACTTTGCGCAACCAGATTAAGGCGGATCGAGTAGGACATGCGTACCTGTTTTGCGGCACAAGAGGAACGGGTAAAACATCTATCGCAAAGCTTTTTGCCAAAGCGGTAAACTGCGAACATCCTGTGGATGGAAGTCCCTGCGGACAGTGCGAGACCTGCAAACATATTGGTGCCGGAACCAGCATGAATGTGATAGAAATCGATGCGGCTTCCAACAATGGTGTAGACAATATTCGAGATATTATCGATGAGGTTTCCTATTCCCCTACGGAAGGACGTTATAAAGTTTATATTATCGACGAAGTGCATATGCTTTCTACCGGGGCTTTCAATGCTTTGTTGAAAACATTGGAAGAACCTCCATCCTATGTCATATTTATCCTGGCGACTACGGAAGTCCATAAAATTCCGATCACTATTTTGTCCAGATGTCAGCGATATGATTTCAAAAGAATCAGCATTGAAACGATTACTGACAGGCTGAAAGAATTGATGGAAAAAGAACAGATCGCAGTAACCGACAAGGCATTGCGCTACATTGCCAGAACAGCAGATGGTTCCATGCGTGATGCTCTCAGTATTTTGGATCAGTGTATAGCCTTCCATTATGGAGAAGAATTGACCTATGATATGGCACTGGATGTGCTGGGGGCTGTGAATACGGACATTTTCAGCAACCTGCTTCGTGCGGTTCTGGAGCAGAACGTACTGCAGTGTATTACCCTTTTGGAAGAGGTGATTATGCAGGGTAGGGAATTGGTTTCCTTTGTTACGGATTTCACCTGGTATCTTCGTAATCTTTTGCTGATCCAGGCTTCTGACAATATGGAAGAAGTCATTGACATGTCTTCCGAGAATCTGCTTCGCCTGAAGGAAGAGGCAAAACTTTGCGACAGGGAAACGATTACCAGATATATACGTATTTTTTCCGAATTGGCAGGTCAGATTAAGTTTGCTTCCCAGAAGCGCATTCTGATCGAGGTTGCTTTGATTAAGCTCTGTCGACCGGATATGGAACACACCCAGGATGCTCTGTTGGATAGGATCCGTGTGTTAGAGGAAAAGATAGAAAAGGGGGTTGCAGTAGCCCAACCGGTGGTTATGGAGACACCGAAAAAAACGGTTGTGAAGGCGGCATTACCCAAAGCAGTACCGGAAGATATTAAACAAGTGGTTGCCAGCTGGAAAGGCTTTACAGCAACCCTGGAACCACCACTTAAGATGTATGCATCCGGAGCTATGCTGAGCCTGGGTGGGGATAATCAGTTGCTGTTGGTAGTGAATAATACGACTGCCTATGATTACCTTGCCAAAGAAGCAGGGAACCTGGACCGATTGGAAGAAAAGATAGCAGAATACTTTGAGAAAGACATCAAAGTACTGGTGCAGGAAACCGATAGCAGAGAAGAAAGTGAGGCAACCTTCCCTGACTTGTCGAGGCTGATTCAGGTAGACATACAAGAGGAAGAATGATAGTATGAAACTATTCAGAGCCATGCGCATTTGTGTTATCAGACTGAGCAAACTTGTTCGCAGAAGGCTGACAATATTGAAGCTCTGAATAGATGGAGGATAACAATGGCAAAACGTGGAGGATTTCCGGGAGGTGCAATGCCCGGTAATATGAATAATCTGATGAAGCAGGCACAGCGTATGCAGCGTCAGATGGAAGAAAACCAGAAGGAACTGGAGACAAAAGAATTTACAGCAAAAGCCGGTGGCGGTGCTGTGGAAGTGACTGTTTCCGGAAAAAAAGAAGTTATTTCCGTAAAGCTGACAGAAGAAGTTGTAGATCCGGATGATATTGAGATGCTTCAGGATCTGATCGTGGCAGCCACCAATGAGGCACTTCGCATGGCTGATGAAGCCAGTGCTGCTGTTATGAGCAAGATGACAGGTGGTCTTGGCATGGGCGGAGGATTTCCTTTCTAATGGAATTATATAGTGGACATATTAATAAGCTGATAGAGGAACTGGCAGCCTTGCCGGGAATAGGACACAAGTCGGCGGGAAGATTAGCCTTCCATATTATTGGTATGCCGGAGGACAAGGTAAAACGCCTTGCAAACACATTGGTTACAGCTCGCGAAAATGTCAGATATTGTAAATGCTGTTGTACATTAACAGACGAGGATATTTGTCCTATCTGCAAAAATGAAGGGAGAGATCATAGCACAATCATGGTTGTGGAAAACGCCAGAGATTTGGCCGCCTATGAAAAGACCGGAAAGTATGATGGCGTATATCATGTGCTGCATGGGGCTATTTCTCCGATGATTGGAATTGGCCCCGGTGACATCCGATTGAAAGAACTGATGGTGCGTTTGGAAGGGGATGTGCAGGAGGTTATCATTGCAACCAATTCCAGTCTGGAGGGAGAGACCACCGCAATGTATATCAGCAAACTGATAAAACCTACCGGAATCAAGGTCACCAGGATTGCGAACGGTATTCCTGTAGGTGGCGATTTGGAATATATTGATGAGGTAACATTGCTTCGTGCCCTGGACGGGCGAATCACTTTGTGAGAAAGAAGCAGACATAAAGTTGGAAACATAACAGACAAAAAGGAGAGGGAAAATGGCAGTATCAACCAAATTTTTTGGCAAATCAAAGGAAGGAAAAGATATTACTCTTTACACAATTACAAATGCCGCAGGTATGCAGGCTGACGTAACAGATTTAGGTGCGATTCTTGTAAATCTCTTCGTGCCCGGAAAAGACGGAAAGAAGGATGACGTTGTACTTGGCTTTGCCACAGGCGAAGAATATTATGACAATGCCAGCTTTTTTGGGGCCACGATTGGACCCAGCGCCAACAGAATCGGCAATGCAAAGTTTACAATTGAAGGACGGGAATATCAGCTTGCTGTGAATGACGGACCTAATAACCTTCACAGTGACTTTGAAAAGGGTTACCACAAACGTATGTGGGATGCTGAAATATTGGAAAATGGTGTGAGATTTTCCCTGGAAGCACCTGACGGCGATATGGGATTTCCGGGAAATCTGAAGATTTCCGTTACCTATACACTGACAGAAGATAATGCCATTTCTCTGAAATACCATGGAACAACAGACAGAGCTGCTTTGCTCAATATGACAAATCACAGCTATTTTAACCTTGCCGGACATAAAGCAGGTAACATTGAAGACCATGTGCTGACAATCCATGCTTCCTGTTACACGCCTGTTGTACCGGGTGCGATTCCAACCGGAGAGATTGCACCTGTTGCAGGAACTCCCATGGACTTCACAAAAGCAAAGAGAATAGGTGATGAAATACGAGCTGATTTTGAACAGTTGAAACTGACAAAAGGTTATGATCACAACTGGGTAGTGGACGGGGCTGATGGTACGCTTCGCGAAATTGCGGTAGTAAGTGAGCCTACAACCGGAAGAGTCATGACAGTACTTACCGATTTGCCGGGGGTACAGTTCTATGCAGGCAACTGTATTACTCCTGTTGCCGGAAAAGACGGTGCACAGTATGAAGTGAGATCCGGACTTTGCCTGGAGACCCAGTGCTATCCGGATTCTATCAATAAAGCAAATTTCCCTTCCGTGGTATACACACCTGAGAAGGCATATGATACAGAGACGGTATATCGTTTTTCTTAAAAAGTAATGGCAAATATTATTTCAATACAAAGAAACAAACAAAAAAAGAGAAATAATGCATCAGAAGACAGAAGTGCTGTGATAGACTACCGTGAACAGATTAAAAACCACAGGTTCACAATGTTTTACCGAATGGCACTTCTGTTTGCCCTGTTGGTGGTTATACTGCTTGTGTTTTATCTTTCCTGGAAGTACAGAGAATATGCCAATTGTCTGGTGCTGCAAAGTACAGAATGTAATATTACCCAGAATAACCGGTTGGAGAATTTTGCGGGTAATATTCTGGCATATGGAAAAGATGGTGCCACCTACATGAATACAAAAGGGGAGGCAATTTGGAATATCACCTACGAAATGCAGAATCCCCAGGTGGTGAAATGTAATGAGGTGGTTGCGATTGGTGATTTCAACTCCAGGACGATTTACCTCATGGGACCAAAAGGTTCTTTGGGAGAGATTACCACCACTATGCCGATTTACAAGTTCTGTGTTGCGGATAACGGTGTGTTGGCGGTTGCTCTAAACGATACGGATATTACATGGATTTATCTGTACGATGCAGCCGGGAATGAACTGGCGTATTTTAAGACTTCTATGCAGAAAAGTGGTTATCCGCTGGATTTAACCATTTCTCCAAACGGACAACTGGTGGGCGTGTCCTTCTTGTATTTGGACAATGGGGAAATGAAGACAAATGTAGCATTTTATAACTTTGGCGATGTGGGACAGAATAAGACAGACAATTACGTTAGCGGCTACAACTACAATAATGAAGTAGTTCCCTGCTTGCGGTTTATGGATGGAAAAACTGCATTTGCAGTATCTGACTCGCGTTTGATGTTCTATTCCGGGAATCAGGTGCCGGTATGCATTACAGAACATTTCCTGGATAGAGAAGTGCTCAGTGTATACTATGATAGCGAATATGTTGGATTGGTTTATGTCAGTGATGATCCGGATCAACGATACAAGCTGGATATTTATGACCGAAACGGTTCGCTGAAGTGCACCAAAGATTTCAGTCTGGACTATAAAGATATCATACTGAAGAATGGCTATGTATATATATATAATGAAACAAAGTGCTACATTTTTACCGTAGATGATATTGAGAAGTTTGATGGCAATTTTGAACATAGTGCGATGCTGCTAGTTCCTTCTGACCGAATCAACAAAATGACGGTAATGGGCACGGAAGCTATTGACAACCTGGAGTTAAAATAAAATAGGAAGTAGCCCGCACCTTCGGTGCGGGTGTTTGCGTCTTGCCGATATGAGGTGGCTGAACAAATGAATCATGATACAACTGTAAAAATGATATTATGCCTTTCTCTGCTTTTGCTTTTTCTGTGGCGGATCAAAAGAGGCTACAAGCTCGGACTGGTGAAGGAACTGTCCAACTTGATTGCGATTGCAGCGGGATTATTCAGTTTGTTCCTGTTTATGCTGCTTTATTGTTCTTATCAAACGCATTCCTGGGGTACTACTGCGACAGTTGTCGTAATGCTGGTGGTATTTGGCTTGGGATACAAGCTGGCCAAACTGATTTTGTTTCCGCTGAAAGGTCTGACGGCATTACCGTTTCTTAGAATCATTGACAAAATCCTGGGTGGGGCAGCAGGTGCCGCGGAATTTGTTGCGATAGCAGTAGCGCTGCAGTATGTGCTGATTCTGTTGGAGCAACCTGTTTTGTTTGCGGTGCCGGAATTGCTGTAAATGTGATGAAAAGGTTTATTTCCTTTTCCTGTAACTGTTCTTCCAATGAAAACGGTGAGGATGAATGAATGATGGATGCACCAAAGAAAATCATTGCAGTATGTACTACACAATTAGAGGCATACGACAGAAGTTCCTTTATAGAGGGATTATATTCCCGCTTAGACAAGGATCAGTATAAGCTCATTGTGTTTAACAGCCACAGAGATTTTGAAACACATTCCCCAAGTGATGCGGGTGCCAAGGCTGTATTTGACATAATTAATCATGACAAAATCGATTGTCTGATAATCGATAAGCGGCATTTTAAATCGGACGACGTATTTGATGAGATAGTAGAGCGGTCAAAAGAAAGAAAAACTCCGGTTATAGTGCTGAACTCTGAAAAAGAAGGATGCTTTTGCATCAATACCGATTATTTTGCCGCCTATGAAGAACTGATCAATCATCTTGTGACTGTTCACAATTATCATGATTTTTTCTTTATCGGAGGTGTGAAGGGTGAACCGGAAAGTGAAAAGCGACTGGCTATCTTTAGAAAGACACTTCTCAAATACAATCTGGAAATCAGTGATGAGAGAATAGCGTATGGTCTGTATTACGAAGACCCCGTTTATGAGATATTCGACGAACTGTACAGGAATAACAGGCTTCCTCAGGTTTTTGTATGTGCTAATGATGTAATGGCTCTGGCTATATACCAGAAGGCACAGGAATACGGACTGAAAATACCGGAGGATTTTGCGGTTACAGGTTTTGATGGATTGCCCTATTCCCAGTTCATAATGCCACCCCTTGCAACCTGCCAGGAGAACTATGACGATCTGATGCGCAGGCTGGAAGAAATAATTGGCGGAGTATGTTGCCATACACTGCCTGTGCAAACCTTTTTGATCCCGTATAAAGCTCTTGCAAAGGGCTCCTGCGGTTGTAAAACAGAGAGTATCCGTCTGTCTAATAATGAAGTGATCCATGGATACCGTGACTTGGATCGTTGCTTATTTTACGAGACAAATACATACAATACCATCGATAAGGCTATTGCTTTTGACTGTCAGAGCAATATCTATGAGATGCTGGTAAATTGTTCCTTGCCTTCTTCATCAGTTTGTATTAAGGGAGACTATTCTTCCACGCTAAATGATCTGCTGGAAAGTGATAACAGGTTGCCTAAGAAATTTTTTGTGCTTGCCTCGGAAAGCGATGCAGGCGAGGAAGAATCACATTTGAACATGTTCCCATATACAGACATGGTGCCCCATTTCGAAGACTGGGTGAAAGATGATACCATGTATATGGTGAGTTCCATATATGCGGGGGCAGCGGTGTGCGGACATTACGCGGTTAAGACAAGACTTGGGGAAGAGAAGATCCCCAGATTTGGCAGGACGGGAAGAGCGATCAACATTGTGATGACAGAAGCCCTCTCTCGATACAAACAGAGAAATACTTTTCATGATGATACCAGTACATTCCAAATTGATCCGATATCAGGGTTGCCTAATTTGAAGGGACTGTTGAGTTGGTTTGACAATTTCTCGGCAGATGACCGAAATCATGAGAAGCATGTTATCGTCTCTTTATATTGGATACCGAAGTATAAGGAATTGCATGAGCAATGCGGTATTCGAGAACGTGACAAGATGGTTACTTATGTGGGTGAGCTTCTGAGACTTTCCAATACCCAGAATTCTTTTGTGTCACAGATTGCAGAAGACGAGTTCGTTGTTGTCAATTATCTAAATGATGAAAATGAAATGCCCAATACCATTGATCATGCTACCAACACTTTTTTTGGATTAAGGGAAGAATTCGACAGAGAAAAGAGAAAGGTATATGGGTCGGATTTTGAATTGGAAGTCAACTGCGGTTGTACCTATTTGTATGGAGGTTGGAAAAGAGATACAGAGATATCATCACTGATCAAAATGGCACGTACTGAAATGTTCGCCAACAGACTTAAGTATAACAATGAGTCTAAAGCAAAGAGTCAGCGTTCCGTACGTGAGGATTATAATTCTCTGATGTTGCTGATAAGCCAGAACAAGTTTATCTACCATTATCAGCCAATCATTGATGTCAAGGCCAGGAACATTTATGCTTATGAAGCGTTGATGAGAACTGACCGTGAGATAAATATGTCTCCTTTGGAGATCCTGGCAACAGCGGACTCATATAATAGATTGTATAGCATTGAAAGGGCAACTGTTTTCAATGTGCTGAAGCAATATGCTGATTCTCATGACAAACTCTTTTTTAACAGAAAGGTGTTTATCAATTCTATTCCCGGCCATTTCCTGAATAGTAATGATCGTCAGGAAATCCTGACGAAGTATTCATCTTATCTTGACTCTACTGTATTTGAAATAATCGAAAGCGATGCGGCCGGTGATGAGGAAATCGATTTGATAAGAACCATGGGAAGTGACGACATTCACATCCCTATTGCCATTGATGATTACGGATCGGGTTATTCCAATATGGTGAATCTCTTGAGATATGCTCCTCAAATCATTAAGGTGGATCGATTGCTGATTACAGATATTGACAAGGATGCCAACAAGCAGATGTTTATGACAGGAACAATTGACTTTGCCAAAGCCAATCAAATCAAGGTGTTGGCTGAAGGCGTGGAAACACAGGAGGAATTCAGAACAGTGGTTGCCCTTGGCGTGGATTATGTACAGGGCTATTATACCGGTAAGCCTGCACAACAGCCAATGGCTGATATACCCGACTACGTGGTTTTGGATATTGATGCTGTACTGTGCACCTGAATTTGAACAATAAAGGTGTTGACAATTGATAATTGCTATTATATTATAGACTTCGTCGCTGATAGCG
>CALZKI010000032.1 GCA_945787995.1 uncultured Lachnospiraceae bacterium
AGCCTTTGGTATTGACACCACAGGTATGAGCCAGGATGAGTATAGAAAAGCAGCTGCAGACGCTTGTGCTCCCGGTAATCCAAGAGAAGCTTCTCTGGCAGATTTCGAGGCTATGTTCAGAAAACTGATGTAAGAAAGCGTATTTCTTAAAAATGGATCGTTTCTATTTGGAATATATTGGATCTATATAGGGAATATATCAAATACATACGTGAAGGGATGAGGATGCCGTGGTTACGCGGCATCCTTCTTCACGTTATAGGAATTCTTCGGAATTTCCTATAATGTGAAAAAGGACATGCAAAGGATTGCAAAAGCATGATATAATAATCGAAATGTATTCGGAGAATACATTTCGATAAAAGAATTGCGATGCAATTCTTTCGGATGATATACATTGCGGAGAATACATTTCGATCAAAGAATTGCTATGCAATTCTTCCGGATGATGTACGTTTGAAGTGGGGTTAGTTTTTGGAGGTTAACAAAATGGCAAACATCACATTAAGAGACTTCTATGACATGGTCGGGGGAAACTATGAAGACGTTGTGGGACGTCTGATGAAGGAAGACAGAATCGTTAAGTATTTGAACAAGTTCAAAGATTCATCAGATTATGATCAGATGATTGAGGCAATAGAGACCAAGGAGTGGGAGACAGTATTCAGAATGTCTCATAACCTGAAAGGTATGTGTCAGAACCTGGGACTGGACAGCCTTGCCAGGGTGAGTTCTGACCTTTGTGAGCAGGTTAGACATGGTGCTCCTGCAGTAGATATTTCCACATATGTGGAAGCTGTTGCGGACGAGTATGCGAAAAATATCGGCGCAATTAATTTACTGAACTAAATTTGGAAAAGAGGCATACAATGGAAAAAAAGAGACAGGTAAATCTGGAGATCCTTCGCATGATATCCATGTTTATGATTATTGTGATTCACATTGTCAACCATGGATGGATGATCGATCTGGTTCAAAAGGGTACTGCTTCTTATTATATTGTCTGGTTCCTGTTTGGAATCGGGTTCACCAGTATTAACATTTATATTTTGATAAGCGGCTATTTTCTCGTTATGAGCAAATTTTCCTCCTGGAAGGTGCTTCGTATGGTGCTGCAGGTGCTTTTTTATGCCTTGGGCATTACGTTGTTGTTCTGGATTACCGGCTGGGCAGGAGAAAAGGAACTGAAAATATTGGTTTATTCGCTAACACCGATTGCCTCTGATTTTTACTGGTTTGCAACCATGTACATCGGTATGTATCTGATGTCACCTTTGCTGAACCGTTTTGCCAAAGGCTTAACAAAGCGGCAGTTCCAATGTACGCTGGTTCTTCTCTTTGTGTTGTTTTCCGTGTGGACCAATGTGTTTTATTGGTCTTCCGGTATGAATATTGCTGGCGGTGTGGCAATTGCGTGGTTTTTGGTGGTGTACCTTGCCGGTGCATACATCAGATTGCATTATGTACCGGATAATAAGCCGGGCAAATGGTTACGTGCCGGAATTGGCTTTTCGCTGCTGATTCCTATCAGTCGTGTATTGATTGAACTACTTTTGATGACTCCTCTTGGCAAAATACCGGTGTTTGAGGATCTGCTTTGGGGCTACAGTATTTTCTACCAGTACAATTCAGTCATCGTCTGTATTGCAGCAGTCACTTTGTTTATTGCTTTCATAAACATGCCAAATCTGGGAAATGGGAAAGCAGCTCCTTTGATTCGAAAAGCAGCAGCCGGTGTGTTTGGTGTGTATCTGATTCATGACCATCACTATATCCGTGAAATCGTTATACGGGAAATCGGTTGTTACGACTGGCTGTATCATTGGTACCTGGTGCCCAACATTTTGTTGCTGGCGGTTATCATTTTCGTGGCAGGCGTTTCCATAGATACCGTGCGGGCATTTCTGTTTGATGTAATAGAAAAACGGATCTGTCTGAGAAACCAATGCGAGCGCTTTGACGGATGGCTGCGTAAGCTATGGTATGGATAAATCTTCAATAATAATTAATAAAAGAACCAGGCTAAAAGAAAAGTTTGTCAAATGGAAAGGCTATCATAATACAACCTATGACTGTAATAGAGATCGTTGAAAAAATAAATAGTGTGGTAAATGATTTTATCTGGGGCGTTCCAGCCATGGTATGTATCCTTGGCGTGGGATTCCTGCTCAGTGTAAAGACCGGATTCATTCAGCTTCGCAAGTTTGGTTATGCCATGCAGCAGACCATCGGTAAGCTGTTCCATAAGAAGGATGCGAAAGAGGGTGCACTGACCCCCTTTCAGGCAGTATGTACGGCACTGGCTGCTACGGTGGGAACAGGTAATATAGCAGGCGTGGCAGGTGCAATTGCGATTGGCGGACCGGGAGCTGTTTTCTGGATGTGGTTTTCTGCGTTGTTCGGCATGTGTACCAAATTCGCGGAAGTAACGCTTGCAGTTCATTATCGAGAGACAAATGCAGAGGGAGAATTGGTTGGTGGACCTATGTACTATATTAAAAACGGTCTGCCTAAGAAGTGGCATTTCCTGGCCGTTCTTTTTTCGGCCTTTGGGGTACTTACCGTATTCGGCACCGGAAATGCTACCCAGGTGAATACCATCACCACGGCGATCAATTCGGCACTGCTGAACTATAACATCATTACGGAAAGTTCCCTGAACGTCAGCAATTTTGTGATCGGCGTGATCATAACCTTTCTGGTTGCCATGGTACTTCTTGGTGGTGTGAAGAGAATCGGTAAAGTAACCGAAAAACTGGTTCCTTTCATGGCACTGTTATATATTGTGTTTGCCCTGGGCGTGGTGGTTTTGAATCTGCAAAATCTGCCCGGCGTATTCGCATCCATTTTCTATGGAGCCTTTTCCCCGAAAGCGGTAACAGGTGGTATCGTAGGAAGCTTATTCATCAGTTTGAAAAAAGGGGTATCCCGGGGTATTTTCTCTAACGAAGCAGGTCTTGGTACGGGTTCCATTGCACATGCCTGTGCAGATACCAGTGCCCCTGTAAAACAAGGTTTATTCGGTATCTTTGAGGTGTTTGCGGATACCATCGTGATCTGTACATTGACAGCTCTTGTGATCCTCTGTTCCGGCGTGACTGTGGGATATGGCCAGGCCGCAGGTGCAGAACTTACTATTTCCGGTTTTGTGGCTACTTACGGTAACTGGGTATCTGTTTTTACAGCTGTTGCCATGTGCTGTTTTGCGTTCTCCACCATCATTGGATGGGGACTGTATGGGGCAAGATGTATCGAATTTCTGTTTTCTGTCAAGGTTATCAGACCTTTCCTGGTGGTGTATTCCTTTATGGGAATCGTTGGAGCTACTATGGACCTGGGGCTTTTGTGGAGCATTGCTGAGACCTTCAACGGACTTATGGCAATTCCCAACTTGATCGCATTGTTCTTATTATCCGGAACCGTAGTAAAGTTGGCGAAAGAGTACTTTGAAAACTATTCAGAGCCATCGAAGTAAACACAGGAGCAAACGGAAATTAATTTCCGGAAAGCATCGAAGCTGCGATTTTCGAATGGGTTTCTGAATAGTTACATATTTTGAAAGGATTCATGCATAGTGGAAAGAGAAAAATTACAATCAAGACTTGGATTTATCCTGCTGTCCGCAGGCTGCGCAATAGGAATCGGTAATGTATGGAAATTTCCTTACATGGCCGGACAGGGTGGAGGAGGCGCCTTTGTTCTTTTCTATCTGCTGTTTCTTGTTATGCTGGGGTTGCCTGCCATGACCATGGAGTTTGCTGTGGGCAGAGCAAGTCAGAAAAGTCCTGTTATGTCTTTCAAGACATTGGAAAAAGAGGGACAGAAGTGGCATTTTCACGGCTATGTGTCGCTGGTTGCCAACTATATGTTAATGATGTTCTATACAACAGTGGCCGGTTGGATGCTGTATTATTTCTACAAAATGCTGACAGGTCAATTGAGCAATATAAGCCCTGATGAAGTGGCCCTTCGTTTCGACGAAATGCTGCAGAGCCCGGGAATTCTGACCTTCTGGATGATTCTGGTGGTTTTCCTGGGCTGTTTTGTCTGCGCCATCGGCTTACAGAACGGTCTGGAACGTGTCACCAAATACATGATGCTGGCTTTGCTGGGTATTATGATTGTTCTGGCTGTCAACAGCTTTTTCATGCCGGGCGCAAGGGAAGGCCTTTCATTCTATTTGCAGCCTGACTTTGCACGTATGGCACAGGTGGGGATTGGGACTACTCTGGTAGGGGCTATGAACCAGGCTTTCTTCACCCTCAGTATAGGTATCGGTTCGATGGCCATATTTGGTAGTTATATTGATAAGGGGCATTCTCTGTTGGGAGAATCCTGGCGTATCGTTCTTCTGGATACTTTTGTGGCAGTGACTGCGGGGCTCATCATTTTCCCTGCATGCTTTACCTATGGAGTGGATCAGACGGCAGGTCCCAGCCTGATTTTCATCACGTTGCCCAACATTTTTGCACACATGAGTGGCGGAAGGATCTGGGGAAGTCTGTTCTTCCTGTTTATGTCCTTTGCGGCATTGTCTACCGTATTTGCGGTATTTGAAAATATTATCAGCTGCGGTATGGAGCTTTCCGGGAAAAGCAGAAAAGCGGTATGCATCTTTAACTTTTTTGCAATCGGATTACTGTCCATGCCCTGTGTCCTGGGATTTGGCAAATGGGCCTTCGGCTGGTTGAAACCCTTTGGCGGATCCATTCTGGATTTGGAGGACTTTCTGGTGAGCAACATTTTTCTGCCCATAGGTTCCCTTGTTTATCTGTTGTTCTGTGTAACAAGATATGGTTGGGGTTTTGACAATTACCTGGAAGAGGTGAATACCGGTAAGGGCATGAAGATGAAGAAGTGGATGAGAGGGTATATAACCTTTGTCCTTCCTGTCATCATTCTCCTGATCTTTGCAATAGGCATTTATGATAAGTTCAATTAAAGGGAGTGAACAGCTCAAACAATCGGTTTTTGAATGCCCTTTTAGTGTCATGTAACATCGACAAGGTAGGAATTGAGATACTTATGAGAAAAAAAGAACGAGCAAAAGAGATTATAGAGAGACTAAAAGAAGCCTATCCCGACGCGGCTTGTACCCTGGATTATGAAGATGCCTGGAAACTGCTTGTCAGTGTTCGTCTGGCTGCCCAGTGTACGGATGAACGGGTGAACCGGATTGTGCCGGGATTATACGAGAAATTTCCGGATGTGAATGCCTTGGCAGAAGCATCGGTGGAAGAGATAGAAGATATTGTGAAGCCTTGTGGACTGGGTCACAGTAAGGCAAGGGATATCAGTGCCTGCATGAAAATGCTGCGGGATGAATTTAACTCCAAAGTGCCTGATACCATGGAGGAATTGCTGCGGTTACCGGGAGTGGGCAGAAAGAGTGCCAATCTGGTATTGGGAGACGTGTTTGGAAAACCGGCCATTGTTACGGATACCCACTGTATTCGTCTGGTAAATCGTATGGGCTTGGTGGATGGTTTCAAAGAGCCTAAAAAAGTGGAGATGGAACTGTGGAAGATCATACCCGGGGAGGAAGGCAGTGATTTCTGTCACAGACTGGTGCTTCATGGTCGTGAGGTCTGTACGGCAAGAACCAATCCGTATTGTGACAGGTGTTGCCTGAAGGATGTTTGTAAGCAGGTTGGCGTATCAGGCAAAGGTAGGTAACAAAGGATGTTTGAAAAGAAAAATGTGATTTTCAGCGAAAAAACAGGTGTATGTGTGGTCCATGATGTGACCAAACTGACGGATGATCATGGAAATGCCATGAGCTATTATGTGCTGAAGAATGTATTTGATAAGTCAAAGGTGGCATATATCCCGGTGGAAGGACATCAGGTGGTATTGCGGGATCTCATTACGGTGGAGGAAGCGGTAGAAAAATATGCACTTTGGCAGAAAGAAGCTGTTCGGCCAGAAGAAACTGATGAAAATGCACAGAAGCGGAATGCACCCGTAGAGGTTCCTTTCTCCGAAGCGGAGTTAGAGGAATTGGCCTATCTGCTGAAACGAAAGAAAGAAGATTTGATTCCGAGAGAAGAGGTATAAAAAATGACAGAACAATTGACACAGGAACAGATTGCCGCATATGCCGAGACATGGGCAGATGCATTATGTGAATGCGCCGGAGAAGACAAAACTTTTGCAGAGCAGTTCAAAAAGGATTTATTTTCCTCAAAGGGGGTATACTCTGAGTATATCTATTACATGTTTTACCAAAAGTTTTCCTGTGCCTATGCGATTCAGGGAGTCACTCTGGCAGACATTATGATTTTCCAGATCGACCATTTTAGGGCAAATCTGGATAAAGGTGAATACGAGATGCGGGAAAATGGTGATAAGATGCTTTTGATGGCATTTCGCACCATGCTGGATATGGAAAAAGATCCGAATCCTTTTCTGGAGCGTATGGGGAAGGAAACCGGAACCGATTATCCCAACAAATATTAAAACATTGAGGGCTGTATGAAGATCAATATTGGAAAGAATATCAATCTGCATGTGGGTACTGTTTTCGACTATATCAAAGAGTATGGTAAGCTTTCTTTTGCCGAAAAACCGTTTTGTGAAATTGACAGTTTGATTCTGAGTCAGTTCTCCTATCTGAAATTTGACGGTATCGTACCGATGATAGATGAACTGGGGAAGAGTGTGAATCTTTTACAGATGAAAGAACATCCACGGGTGGATCATCTGTTTGCGGATGAAAGATGGCGTAAAGAGAATATGGCCCTTTTTTCCGCCATGGCAGGCAGCAGACGGTTTCAAAACATGCGCTGCAATTATCATGTGAATATCATTGATACAGAGAAAGAGACACAGTTTTCTGCCGTTACCATCGTGCTGGATGACGGAACGGTGTATGTGGCTTTTCGGGGAACAGATGAGACTCTTGTAGGGTGGAAAGAGGACTTGAATATGATTCTGGAGGGCTCTGTGCCCGGACAGAGAATGAGTGCCGATTATCTGAACCAGATTTCAACCAAGATCCGATGCCCGTTCTATGTAGGCGGACATTCCAAAGGGGGAAATCTGGCAGTGTACAGTGCAGTACACTGCTACAACCATGTGAGAGGTATGATCCTGGGGGTGTATGACCACGACGGCCCCGGGTTCCGGGACGATATTACGCAGCTGGAGGGGTACCGGGAAATCGTACCGATCCTTCACAAAACCATTCCCAATTCCTCCATTGTGGGAGTGCTTTTAAATCGCAATACCAATTGTAAGATCATTGCCAGCAAGAATCCGGGTGCCATGGCCCATGATCCTTTTTCCTGGTTGATCACGGATGATACGTTTCTGGAATATCATAAATTGAAGGGAAACAGCAAACGGGCGGGCAAATTCCTGTCAGATATAGTGGCGGCTCTCAGCGAAGAAGAAATTGATCTGATGATCAATACGATTTATCAGATTCTTCGCGGATCAGAGGAAGACAATCTGGTTGATCTGCAGAAGAATTTGCGTCATTCCCTGAAAAATATGAATAAGGCTCTGCGGGATGTAGATGATGAAACCTGGAAGAAAATCAGAGAAATTGTCAGACAGTTCATCGAATATTCTGTATTCGAGAATTTCGATAAAAAGTGTTGACATTGATATCTGAATCTAATATACTACTACTTGCGTCAAGAACGTAAGCGGAAGTGTCGGAATTGGCAGACGAGCAAGACTAAGGATCTTGTGGCCGCAAGGCCGTGTGGGTTCAAGTCCCATCTTCCGCATTTTTTACGTTTTGTGTCTAGGTTTTCTGACATGGCGGGACGCAGACATATATGCAGAAGTGGCGGAATTGGCAGACGCGCACGGTTCAGGTCCGTGTGGTGGTAACACCTTGTGGGTTCAAGTCCCATCTTCTGCAGTATTACTTGAAGGTGCATCATATCAGCGGGATATGGTGCATTTTTCTTTGCATGACTATAGATGGTCAGAAGTGAGGTATTACATGAAAAATAAGTATAACCTATTATTCTTTGCAGCTATATCCATGCTGGCAGTGTGTATCTGCGTTTCCTGCGGGAAAAAGGCAGAGGAAGCGGAACCCACTATCACGCAGGAGGAAACCAATACAGGTGTAACCCCAAAGCCTATCGATGTTTTGTTAGGGGAATCGGAAGATGACCTCTTTGTCATGAATGAGTCGGAACAGTATTTGGAAACTGCAAGCGAGATTTTTTTGCCCACATACATCTATTACGCCAGCAAGGATTTTACCCACCTGATGCTGGTAGAAGAGGAACTGGCTCAGAAGAACGAGGATACCATTCTGTCTGCTTTGGCCAGGCATAATATTGTCACGCTGGACACCAAAGTCAATTCCTTTTCTGTGGTGGTGACAGAAGAAGGTAAGGTCCGTGTGGCTCTGGACCTGAACAGCAAATTTGCTAAATATTTGCAGACTATGGCGGAGAAAAGCGAAGAGATCATTCTGGCTTCCGTAACCAATACTTTTTTGGACAATTATGATGCGGATGAACTGCTGCTGACGGTGGAAGGGATGCCTCTAAAGACGTCTCACAACACCTACAAGGAACCCTTCACCAGATACGATATCTGGGCGGAAGCGGTAGCTGCTGACGGACAATAGATGTCTCCTTTTTCGAAAAGAGAGATAGATATAAACCGAGAGAAATTTTTATTTCCAAAAAGGATTTTCCCGGATTGCGTAGAATACTACATATAGAGAGTTTTTACGAACAATAAGGCGGTTAAGTTATGAACATCAGAGAAAGTCTGGAGGCATGGGAGGACGAGTATTTAAGCCCCTATGCCATGCACAGTAAAGATTCTAAAGGAAGGCTTAAGAATGAGGAACAATGTGATATCAGACCCGTGTTCCAAAGGGACAGGGATCGTATCATTCACAGTAAAGCATTCCGAAGACTGAAGGATAAGACGCAGGTTTTTCTTACCCCCGAAGGAGACCATTACAGAACCCGGTTAACCCATACCTTGGAGGTAAGCCAGACTGCCAGAACCATTGCCAAAGCCTTGGCCCTTAATGAAGAACTTGTGGAAGCCATTGCCCTGGGTCATGATTTGGGACATACCCCCTTTGGTCATGCCGGCGAAAGGGCTCTGAACAGGGTGTGCCCCACCGGTTTCAAACATAATGAACAGAGTGTAAGAACTGTGGACAAGCTGGAAAAGGACGGCCAGGGGATCAACCTTACATATGAAGTGCGAGATGGCATTTTGAATCATCAGACTTCCGGCATGCCCGCCACGTTGGAGGGTAAGGTGGTCAGGCTTTCCGATAAGATTGCCTACATTCACCATGATATGGATGATGCCATCCGAGGCGGCATTTTGAAAGAGAAGGATGTACCAAAGGAGATTGCTAAGGCCATCGGTGCAACCTGTGGTCAACGTTTGGATCACTTTATTCACGATATTGTAAACACCAGCGAATCCACAGATGATGTGCGTATGTCAGAGGAGACGGCGCAGGCCATGACTGATATGCGGAGATTCATGTTTGAACGTGTATATCAGAATCCTATTGCGAAGGCGGAAGAGGGAAAAGCGGAAACCCTGATTGAGACACTGTACTATTATTATCTGGATCATATCATGCTGCTTCCTGATTTCTTGTTGGATCTGATTGAACGGGGTGAGTCCAAAGAAGCTGTTGTGTGTGACTATATTGGCGCCATGACAGATCGTTTTGTAACTGCCAAGTATCAGGAAATCTATATTCCCAAGACCTGGCATGGTTGATGCATTCTGAAATGTGGTTGACGTGTTATGGAATATAGTTGATTTGTTTTGAACGATTCAGATGTGTAGCTGTGCCAAATGGTACTATATGTGGAAAACGGCTGCACAGGGAGATGTTTGTGGATGTATTATCCGGACGAATTGATAGAAGAAATCAGATCCAGAAATGATGTGGTAGACATTATTTCCGGGTATGTGAGATTACAAAAGAAAGGGAACAGTTATTTTGGACTGTGTCCTTTCCATAATGAAAAGTCACCTTCCTTTTCCGTATCGCCGGGAAAGCAGATGTATTACTGCTTTGGCTGCGGAGCCGGAGGAAACGTGATTACGTTTCTGATGAAGTATGAGAATATGGGCTTTTCCGAAGCGATTAAATCGCTGGCAGACCGGGCCGGTGTTTCTTTGCCGGAACCGGAATATTCCGAGGAGATGAAGCGTAAAGAGAACAAGCGGCAGAGGCTTTTTGCGGTGAACAAGGAGGCTGCCAGATATTTTTATTATCAGCTTCGGGCTCCCCAGGGAAAACCGGGTCTGGAGTATTTGAGTGGACGTCAGCTTTCCGAGGAAACCATGAAGCAGTTTGGGCTTGGCTTTGCCAATGTGACAAGCAACGACCTGGTACAATACCTGAAGTCCAAAGGATTTGAAGAACAGGATATTATAGATGCCGGTCTGGCTTCCATGGACGAGAGATACGGATTGCATGACAAGTTTTGGAACCGGGTGATGTTTCCTATCCAGGATGCAAATCATCGGGTGATCGGTTTCGGCGGACGGGTTATGGGAGACGGGAAGCCCAAGTATCTGAACTCCCCGGAAACCCTTATTTTTGATAAAAGCCGTAATCTGTACGGTTTGAATTTCGCCAGAACTTCCCGGGCTAAGAATATCATTCTCTGTGAAGGCTATATGGATGTGATCGCTATGCATCAGGCAGGCTTTAACCAGGCAGTAGCCAGCCTGGGAACTGCCTTTACTTCGGGACAGGCAGGGCTATTGAGGCGATATGCCGATACGGTGATTCTGGCTTACGACAGTGATGGAGCCGGTGTGAATGCAGCCATGCGTGCCATAGGAATTCTGAAGGAAGTGGGATTGCCCGGTAAGGTGCTTGATATGAAGCCCTACAAGGATCCGGACGAGTTCATTAAGAATCTGGGTAAGGAAGCCTTCCAGGAAAGAATTGATAATGCGGAAAACAGCTTTTTCTTCGAAATACGCATCCTGCAGCAGTCGTTTGACATGGATGACCCGGGTTCTGCTACCAACTTCCACAGAGAGATTGCAAAGAAACTTTGTCAGTTTGAGGAAGAGGTGGAGAGAAATAATTACCTGCAGGCAGTTGCGAAGCGGTTTCAGATCGATCCTGACAGTCTGAAAAAACTGGTGGTTTCTTATGCTGCAAAAACCGGTGGCGTGAAGCCCATCGAGAGACCAAAGTCCCTAACGGCACATGAAGGCCAAAAGAAAAATACGCCGGAAGAGAACATCAAGAAATCACAGAGACTGTTGCTCACCTGGCTTGTAGAAGAGCCGGAGACTTACGGTCAGATCAAAAAATACATTTCTACGGAAGATTTTACCGAGGAATTATACAGAAAGGTTGCCGAAATCCTTTTTGCTTCTTTGGAAAAAGGAGAAATGAATCCTGCTTCCATCATCAGTATGTTTGAGGATGAGGAGACACAGCAGCAGGTGGCGGAACTGTTTAATACCAAAGTAGTTTCTTTAAATACAAAAGAAGAGAAGGAAAACGCATTTCACGATATTGTGTATGCCGTTAAGAAAAACAGCTTTGAATATTATTCTGCCAGACTGGGAACGGATCTTACAGCTATTGATCAGGTGATTCAAGCAAAAAAAGCATTAGAAGAGCTGAGTAAGACGCATATTTCTTTATAGGCAGGATAACCTATGGCTTGTCAACATATAACACAGGAAGGACGTAAGAGAGATGGATGAAAACACAGAAGTAAAGATAGAGGAAAGTTTTAAAGAACTTCTTGCAAATGCAAAGAAAAAGAAAAATGTTCTGGAATATCAGGAAATTGTTGATTTCTTTAAAGAATTTCCCTTAGAAGATGATCAGTTTGACAAACTCATCGAAAGAATTGAAGCAAATAATATTGATATCCTGAAGATCACGGAAGAGGAAGAATTGGATGTGGATGTTGATGTAGAGGAGATCGTCCTGACCGAGGAAGATGAAGTAGATATGGAAAATATCGATTTGTCTGTTCCCGACGGCATCAGCATTGAGGATCCTGTAAGAATGTATCTGAAGGAAATTGGTAAAGTACCTCTGTTAAGTGCGGAAGAAGAGATTGATCTTGCCATGAGAATGGAAGCGGGTGACGAGGAAGCCAAGAAGCGTCTTGCGGAGGCAAACCTTCGTCTGGTTGTCAGCATCGCAAAGCGTTATGTGGGACGTGGCATGTTGTTCCTGGATCTGATTCAGGAAGGTAACCTGGGTTTGATCAAAGCAGTTGAGAAGTTCGATTACCGGAAAGGCTATAAGTTCTCCACGTATGCAACCTGGTGGATCCGTCAGGCTATTACAAGAGCTATCGCAGACCAGGCAAGAACCATCCGTATCCCTGTTCATATGGTAGAAACCATCAACAAACTGATTCGTGTCAGCAGACAGCTGCTGCAGGAGTTGGGACGGGAGCCTTCGCCGGAAGAAATCGCAGAAGAGATGGGTATGCCGGTTGAACGTGTTCGTGAGATCTTAAAGATTTCCCAGGAACCGGTATCTCTGGAAACACCGATCGGGGAAGAGGAAGACAGTCATCTGGGTGACTTTATTCAGGATGATAATGTTCCCGTTCCTGCAGACGCAGCAGCCTTTACTCTTTTGAAGGAACAGCTGGTGGAAGTGCTGGAAACACTTACAGAGAGAGAACAGAAGGTGCTTCGCCTTCGTTTCGGGTTAGATGACGGCAGAGCAAGAACCCTGGAAGAAGTTGGTAAAGAATTTAACGTTACCAGAGAACGTATCAGACAGATTGAAGCAAAAGCTCTTCGTAAGCTTCGTCATCCAAGCAGAAGCAGAAAGCTGAGAGACTATCTGGACTAATTACGGAATGATCATAATGCACAAAGAATGGCTGCCATATCATGTTAGAAGCATATGGTAGATATAAGGACAAATGGAAAATCATTTTCATATCCCTAAGTTATCAGACCGGCTTGGAAGCATCGCCGGCATGGTTAGTAATGGGAACTCTGTGTGTGATGTGGGATGCGACCATGGATTTGTGTCCATTTATCTGGTGGCATCGGGCATCAGCCCTCATGTGATTGCGATGGATGTGCGAAAAGGCCCCTTATCCAGAGCCGATGAGCATATTCAGGCATACAAAATGGAAAACTACATAGAGACAAGGCTCTCTGACGGACTAGCCGCATATCGCGCCGGTGAAGCACAGACGCTGATCGTGGCAGGCATGGGTGGACCTTTGATGCTTAGAATTCTTGAAAGCTATCCGGAAAAAACGGGTAGCTTTCAAGAACTTATTTTGCAACCCCAGTCTGAGATCCCCGCATTTCGAAGTACCATTCGGGAGATGGGATACGAGATTACAGAGGAAAAAATGGTTCTGGAAGAGGGAAAGTATTATCCCATGATGAAGGTGGTTCCGGTGCAGAAACAGTTGACATCATTGCCGGAACTTGAAAATACGTATGGACCGCATCTTTTGGCAGAACGTAACCCGGTGTTGTATCAGTTTCTGAAAAAGGAGGAAACTATGGTTACGGAGCTTTTGGAACGGCTTCAAAAAGAGGCATCGGATCGGAAAGATGTGGTGCAGCAATGGAAACACCGATATGAACTTTGCAGGAAAGCTCTGGAGCTGTATGAAGAGAAGAATGGAACGGCTGATTGAGAGTTTGCTTCCGGGTTTGTTGTCGGCAGGGAGAAACGATGTTATTTAACTCATACATTTTTTTGTTCGCTTTTTTACCCTTGGTGTTAATCGGGTATTACGGACTGAATTATGCAAAATTATATCGTGTAGCACAGGCATACCTGATCGGTATGTCTTTGTGGTTTTATGGCTATAACAATATCTATTATCTGGCCATTCTGGTGGTCAGTGTTCTGCTCAATTACTGTCTGGCGAAAGGGCTCTTTTCTCTGGAGAACAGGCAGCAAAGACGGTTGCTGCTATGGATCGGCGTCTTACTGAATCTGGGTATTCTTTTCTATTTCAAATATTTTGACTTTTTTATTGAAAACATGAATTCCCTTTTGAAGAAGGATTATACCTTATTGCATGTAATTCTTCCTTTGGGTATCAGCTTTTATACTTTTCAGCAGCTTTCCTTTGTCATTGACTGCTATAAACGAGAGTGTGAGGAATATACCCTTTTGGAATATGCTTCCTATGTGACTTTTTTTCCACAGTTGATCGCAGGGCCTATTGTATTTCATGACGAATTGATTCCACAGTTTCG
>CALZKI010000033.1 GCA_945787995.1 uncultured Lachnospiraceae bacterium
TTTTGTGCGACATTTTCATCTGCGCATCTCTGCCATCCGCCGGAGGCTTTGGCCCCATACATTCCTGTATGCGTAACGTATGGTTTTACAAATCTTTTCATGGTTCTGAATCGTTACGAACACTCGATAGAAACAGAGGGAAGAAACCTTCTCTCCCCTCTGTTCATCCCATTTCAAAATTACTTTTCCCAAATATGTCGCATAACAGTTTCACGAACTATACTGTCATGATTTCCTTGGATTTGTCTTCGATCAGTTTATCCACATCTTTGATGTATTTGTCTGTTACCTTCTGTAATTTATCTTCCAAATCCTTTATTTCATCTTCCGATACTTCCGATGATTTGCCAAGCTTCTTTAACGCATCGTTACCGTCTCTTCTGATGTTACGGATTGCTACCTTGGCATCTTCCCCTTTTTTCTTAATATCTTTCACAAGTTCCTTACGACGTTCCTCAGTAAGCTCCGGGAAAATCAAACGGATAACGGAACCATCGTTGTTCGGATTAATGCCAAGATCTGATGTCATGATTGCTTTCTCAATCTCTTTGATCATGGATTTTTCCCAAGGAGCGATCTGAATCATTCTCGGTTCAGGAACCGTAATGTTACCTACAGACTGTAAGGGAGTAGGTGTGCCGTAGTAATCTACTCTGATTTTGTCCAATACATGGGGATTAGCACGGCCGGCTCTGATACCTGCGTAATCGGAAACCAGGAAATCAACCGCTTTTTCCATTTTCTCATCATATGCCTTCAAACGTTCATCCATTATAATACCCTCTCTTTTTCTCTTATTATATTGATTTGATATAACTATACAGTAACCTTTGTACCGTTAAATTTGCCGTTTATTGTGTTCACAATACTGTTTTCTTCGTTCAGGCCGAACACCCACATGGGCATCTTATTGTCACGGGCCAGAATAGAAGCGGTCATATCCACCACCTGCAGATTGTTGGCAATTACTTCATCAATAGAAACTTCATCATATTTCTTCGCATTTGGATTCAGCTTCGGATCGGAATCATATACGCCATCGATTGCTTTCGCAAGAAGGATTACTTCAGCTTCCACCTCAATCGCACGAAGCATTACGCCGGTATCTGTGGAAAAATAAGGATGCCCCGTACCACCTGCAAAGAATACCACATTGCCTCTTTCAAAATATTTGTTTGCTCTGTCTTTGGAAAAAAGCTTTGTGAAAGAACCACATTCAAAGGGGGTCAAAATCTCAGTTCCCATACCCACCGAACGAAAGATCTCCGATACATAGATACAGTTCATAATCGTTGCCAGCATACCAATCTGATCTGCCTTTGTTCTGTCGATATTCTCACTGGTACGACCTCTCCAAAAGTTGCCGCCGCCAATGACGATACCCACCTGTGTACCCCCGTCTACAAGCTGCTTCACCTGCAATGCCACTTCTCTGACGGTGGGCTCATCAAAACCCGTTTTCTTATCACCTGCAAGTGCCTCACCACTTAATTTCAACATAATTCTTTTCATGATCAAATACTCCGTTTCACGCCTGTCATTTTTGAAAATGAGTTAGATGAATTTCAAATCTGCAAAGAAGGTTGTCGGGCTCACATCAGCATAGCACTGTGAACACATACCTTCGATTACTGCTCCGTTGTTGATCTGTACAGATTTGGATTTGATATTACCCATAACAATGGCAGTAGAATCAAGAATAACCGGGCCTTTTACATCAATGTCTCCTTTAATTGCCCCTGCAACCACAGCACTGCTGCCATATACATCTCCCACAATAACAGAACTCTGTCCGATCTTCACAGCACCTTCACTCTTCACTTCACCAATGATATGTGCTTTTTCCGCATAAACCTCTGCTGCAGAAGAATTGCCTTCTACAGAACCGGTAATATTTAATTTTCCCAGAATGTCAATATTTCCGATCACTTTACCGATCAGATCCAGATTTCCTTCTGTCTCCACATCGCCTCTGATTGTCATACCTGCTGTCACAATAGCAGTTTCGTCGGTTGCTACGCGCTTTACTTCCATTTCCTTTTCCTCTTTTGCTACTTCTTTCGCCTCGAAAACCGGGCTTGCTGTAAGGTCTGCTTCCTGCAGCATTTTATCTAATTCGGAAAGTTCATCCTCTTTCTCCGGAACCGATTCCTCCTGGGTCTCTTTCTCTTCTTCCGCCTTCTGTTCCTCTTCTGTCTCTTCCCACTTGGGAACTGCCTCGACAACGGCTGCTTCTTCGGCCGGAACAGATACATCAGCATAGGGCTCTTCGGATGCTCCAGCAGTAGCCTGTTCTTCCGCATTTCCCTCTTCCTCTGCTAAAATAGCGCTTGCGGCAGCCAGTATATCCATTGGTTCCTCCGGTACATACTCCTCTGCCTTCTTTTCTTCCACAGAATCAAAGCTCATGTCCGCTCCCAACTGGTCCAGTTTATCCAGCATGTCGCTGAGATTGAGATCTTCCAGTCCCACAGTTGTCTCCACATTCTCAGGAGTCTCTGTCTCTTTTGTCTCACTTGTTTCTTCTGTGTCAGGTAAGAGTTCATTCACAGCCTGTGATAAATCTTCTTTCAAATCTGAAAAGAAACCCATTCTTATTCCTCACTTTCGCTCTTAATATGCTGAATCAGTTTTGTTTCCTCCGAAATAGGCAACAAAACTGTATTTTCCATTTCCTGAATCTTTTCAATCAGTTCCGGCAAGGCTTTCACTGTTTCTTCGCGTTCCCCGGAATCATGCAACAGAATGACCGCCGTCTCATAATTTGCCAGGGATTCCGTACAGTTCTGAATGATCCGGTTCTTACTGATATATCCGCTTGTAGCATCTCCGGAAGAAATATTCCAGTCAAAATAGGTAATTCCCTGCTCATTCAAATATGTAATCAACCGGTTCATGTCCACATTGCTGACGGTATTACTGCTTCCCCCGGGAAATCGAGAGAACCTACACTCCACTCCCGTTTTCTCTTTCAGGAAGCTGCGCAGTGCCTCAAGATCCGCAGCAAATGCTTCCTCGGAGGCATAAATCTCATTGTATTTGTGACTGAAGGAATGCATACCAAGTGTATGTCCCTCATCCACAATTCTTCGGTATACCGCCTCATAGCGAGCTTCTGTCTTGCCCACCACAAAAAAGGTTGCTTTTACATGATATTCCTTCAGAACATCCAGAATTTGCTCCGTATAAATACTGGGACCATCATCAAAAGTCAAATACACCTTTCTGATTCCTTCTGCAGGAATCTCCGAACCGGTTTTATTCTCCGCATCCGAAGAGAACTCCATTTTTTCTCCCGTTTGCTTCTCCGGATCCGGATCCGCATCCGATTGGTTCACCCGACTCTGCTCCTGTCTGGAAAAATGCTCCGACAAGGTATCAAAATCTGTCTGCAGCTTTTCGTTCTCCTGCAGCAACATCTGAACCTTCTTTTCCAGGGAAGAGATGTACTTTGCTTTCTTGTGTAATTGAACCCCAAACACGATGGAAAACAGAAACGGTACCAGAATCGCCAAAGCAACCGTGGCCAATATCATCTTTTTCAGACGTTTTACACGCTTACGCCGTTTTTGCTTTTGTTCCTCGTTTTCCATGTTTTTTCTTGACCCTTTTTTGCTGCATAATCCTAATCGCTATTGTAGCATAAGTCAATAAAAAAGGGAACTGCAAATGCAGTTCCCAAAATCTGTCTATACACGAAGCCCAAACTCATTCAGGCCAATGCAATCATCTGAATCCCTAAAGGAAATCCCTGTATTACTGAATGGATACTTCATCCCAGTTATCATCCGGAACAAAACCAACGTATGTTTTACCGGTGTTAATTGTAATCTCGTTGCCATCCATATCATAGTAACGTGTAGGCTCCATTTCTCCGGCCTTTGTCCATGTTACCTTGATTGCTTTTCCGTTTGTGATGTAATAGCCTTCTTTACCACTATCAATACAGTTGAAGATCATATAACCGTTTTCATCATACTGATGGAAGGTACAATACTGTAAAAGAACGTTCTTGAAAGTTAGAATCTCATTATCTTCACCATCTAAATGATCTTTACCGTATTCGCTGTAGTCATATGTACCTGTAGACTCATTGTATGTCAAAGTAGACTTGTTATGAGGGAAAGGTAATTTCACAACTTTTGCATCAAATGCATCGGAATATGCGCTATCCAATTCTACCGGAGTAGAAGGGTTAGCGAACTGATAGTGTGGACCCGGATAATACTTGTTGTATTCCTTGCTGTAATCTGAATTAGCGAAAGCCTTGTCCAAGTCACCGGGCAAAATGTACTCTGTGTATTCTGTGGATTTACCGTTTTTCACACGAGAGAACAAGCCACTGAAATGTGCAGCATAGTCAGCAGCCAGATATGGGTCGATATAGAAAGGACCGCCATCATGACAAAGCACTGCATTCCACTCTGCAGCAAGCAGGATGTTTGTAGGTCTTACACTACGGATACTACCCATCTGCTCAATTGCGCCCCAATCTTTGACAAGACACATAAGACGGGTAATACGGCCATTCAACGTGCTGTTCATCAATTCATAAACAACATCCGCCTCAGATAAGCCGAAATGAGGCAAAGCAAGAGATTCATTATCCACCATAACGGCGATAGGTCTCTGATTCTTCAAAGCCTCATCGATGGGCTCGTTTGTCAGTTCACTGCGATACATTCCTTCCGGAACTTCATCCACGATTTCCTCTTCAACCGGTTCTTCCTCTTCCGGTTCTTCCTCCACCGGTTCTTCTGGAATAGGCTCTACCGCAACACTTACTGTTTCTTCTGCTTCCGAAGCAGCTTCTTCTTTTCCACAGCCGGTCATCATTGCTGCAACCATGCTTAAGGAAAGAACTAAAACCAAAAGTTTCTTTTTCATTTGATCTAAATCCCCTTTATCTTATTTCATTGGGTTGTCCATAAAGACATTCATTTTCACACAAGACTTATAATACTTGAACAACATGAAAAAAGCAATAAAAAGTTACAAAATTGTTACATTTGTTACAACAGCCGGTAACTATTCTGTATTTCTATTGTTACTATTCTTATAGTAGGTGTGCTCTTAATTCTGCACCACTCTTTGGTGAAAGATAAGCCGGCGCAATATCAAATACCGTCTTGCAGCCGGTCATACCTTCCTGATTCATGCGATATGCCGCTCTTGCATAGGCAACGATCACAGAACCTGTAAACTCCGGATTGGAATCCAGTTTCAGGCTGTATTCAATCACATGTTTATGTTCTTTTTCCATGCCTGTCACACCGGTACGAATCACGCTTCCGCCATGAGGCAGTCCACTGTGGTCACGCTGCATTTCTTCTGCGGTAATAAAATGAACCGTGGTATCGTAATCGGCAAAATAGTTTGGCATGGTCTTGATCTCTTCTTCAATCTTTGCCAAATCAGCACCTTCCTTGGCAACCACAAAGCATTCTCTCGTATGCTTTTCTCTGGTGGTTAATTCAGGATTTTCTCCGGCACGCACAGCATCCATAGCAGCAGGAACAGGGATGGTATACTGCCTGCAGTCTGCTACCCCTTCAATTCGGCGAACCGCGTCAGAATGGCCCTGGCTTACACCCTTGCCCCAGAAGGTATAATCTCTGCCCTCCGGGAGAATACAGTTGGCATAGAGACGGTTCAGGGAGAACATTCCCGGATCCCATCCGCAGGAGATGATGCAGGTAGTACCTGCTGCTTTTGCCTTTGCATCCACATTGGCAAAGTGTTCCGGAATGCGGGCATGTGTATCAAAACTGTCGATCACATTAAACATCTCTGCGTAAACCGGTGTCTGTTCCGGCAAATCGGTGGCACTGCCGCCACAGAGAATTAATACATCAATATCCTTTTTCATATCAGCCAGCTTATCACAATGATAAACCGGTACATCCGGTGTTCTTACAGAAACAGATTCCGGAGAACGTCTTGTAAATACGCCTACCAACTGCATATCTTCATTCTGTGCCAACGCAGCTTCCACACCCTTTCCCAGATTACCGTAACCTAAAATTCCAACTCTGATCATTTTTCTACTCCTCGTCTTTCATTTTTTTGTCCCGAAATCTTCATTATGAAAATCATATCAATCGTTTCAAGAAAGTTAAAAATACCCTTTGTATGCTATCTCTTCCCTTTCATTGGGGAAATAGTGATGATACAGATCGATAAAGAAATCATCCGTCATGCTGGCAATGAAATCCACCACAATATCATCCATATCCTCCTGTTCATAGGAGGGATATTCCTGATAATACTTTGCATACTGCCGGACATAATCCAGATGATGGGTATATATGATGCTGTCCTTGTTTCCTGCGCGAAGTTCTGAAAGAAGCTTCTCGTAAACCGCATCAAACATAGGATAAATCTTTTTCTCATACAATGCAAGATTGGAATCCACCTGATATATCATTTCATAGTTTTCCTTCTTTGCCTTGGAAAAGGCATCAAAATAGGCCTGATCCATCTTCAGATAGGGTTTTCCATAGCTGTTTTCCACCAGGTTGACTGTCATATTGTTAATGATTTCCGCATTGGAGGAACCGATTTCATAGGTGGAAAAAGCCGCATCCGACTGCAGAAAGCCCAGCTTCATGGCATCCTGTCTATCTTTTCCCAAATAGGCGATGATATCCGACACACGAACCACGCATCCCTCCAGTGTGGCCGGAACCAGTTTCTTAATGGCCTTCTGATCGTGGATACACGTTTCCATTTTTTTATCAAAAACTGCAAAATCCGTATAAGGAACAGGTCTGTATTCCATCAGTTCCATTTCTCCGTTGTGACAGATAATCCCGTCCAGTGTCTGCAGGCTCAGGTTCACCGGAAAAATGGTATCCAGAACCCTGGCGCTCTGGATATTGTGATTGAAATATTTGCCGGTCCTTTCCCGATAGATTTCGCTCAACTTGCGCTCTCCCGCATGGCCAAAAGGGGTATGCCCGATATCATGTCCAAGGGCAATGGCTTCGATCAGATCCAGGTTCAGCTGCAAAGCTTCTCCGATATTCCTTGCGATCCGGGAAACCAGCTGTACATGATAGGAACGTCTGGAAATATCATCATTTTTCATCAGAGAAAAAACCTGGGTTTTGTCACTGTATCTGACATAATAGGGCACATTCATGATTTTCTGTATGTCTCTCACGAAGGATGGGCGAATCAGTGTAGGCGCATCGTGCCCCTGTCTTCTGCGAATGGCAGCTTCGTTTTTACAAGCGTAAGGATTCTCCCTGTGAGCCAGTCGGTCTTCCAGTATTTTTTCTTCTGTTTCCTTTGATAAAGCTAAGTAATTTGGCATAATTTTCCTCCGGGTATTTCATCCGCTCATGCAAGCATGGCGGCTTCTCTACGTAATATTTGCATGGCTCTGAATAGTTACAGCTTTACGTAGTAATCGACCACTTCCCTGCCCTCCTGCATGATATAGGGACCATACATAGGGATAGAGCAGCACAAGGTCTTGCAGTTTGCCGGGAAATAGATCTCGTATCCCTTATCTGAAGCCAGAGCAGGCATTCTGTCACTTGCATTGCCATAGGAAATATATTTTGCCGACAGACCCATGCGAAGCATTTTCTCAGCACTAGGCCCTCTGGCGATCAGATTCTCCTTCTTATCCCAGGAAAAGAAGCAATAAGCCCTTCCTTTCTCGATGATTCGAGGTTCCTTCTCAGACTCGGTAAGCAATTTTTTGCCGGCATTGTTGTAGAAGCTCACAGCGCCGGTCTTCTTATCAATCCGGGTTATCATCCTGCCGGTGGTTATTTCCAGGATGTCTCTGGCATCCTTTACTTTATATTTGAAACCGCTCCGCACCATCCGTTTATCGGGTGCACCGATTTTTCCTGCGTCCTGCCCTTTTACAAAACTGACGCGGACCACATCTTCTGCCACAGGCATCACACGGAGCAGTCCATACCTGCTTATAATATCATAGCACTTATCCTGTTTCATAGTAAGTCTGACGGAACAATCAGCCTTGCTATGACCGATCACCTGTAAGGAACTGCTGCCCGGTGTCTGACCAAACTCTCCCACGTCTGCCGGTTCCAGTTTCTCTGCCATTTCCCGTTCTCTGCGCTCCATATAGGTAGGAATTGTGGAGGCATTGCCGGTAATTTTCACCTTTTTCAGAACCGGTTTTTCCTCTATCCCGGGTTTCGTTACCTGAATACGTCTGGGACCGAATTTCTCCCGCTCCGCCATATCCTTGGCACCTTCCGCAGCTCTTTCCAATTCTATTTCCCTGGTAGTCTGTTCTTCCTCCCGGGGCATTGTTCTACCCGCCGGTCGATCCGGTTCCACAATCGCCTTTGCAAGGGCATCTTCTGATACCGGCTCACTGATTAACGGAGTAACCTTCCCCTGATGCAAAACAACCAATTCGTGCAGTGCTCTGGTGGCTGCCACATAAAGTCTTTTTACATAACCGTCTTGGGACGGATAATTTTCCGCAGAGGCATCAAAAATAAGCACTGCGTCAAATTCAAGGCCTTTGGTATATTCCAGAGAGAGAACCAGAATTCCCGGTCGAAATTCCATGGATTCTGTATCATTTGGCAGGATTTCCACATGTTTTTCCAGACTCTCTGTGACCATTTTGGCTTCCTGTTCGTCTCTGCAGATCACCACCATAGTTTCCAGACCGTCCTTCTGCCACTGCTTAAGCGTTTCTGCAGCCTCCATAATCAATTCCGCAAAGGTATCCTTTCCGGTTACCCTCACTTCTTTTCCGTGGCGGATAATAGGCTGCACAGGATACACACTGAAGCTGCCATGGTGCAGGATATTCGTTGCAAATTCAGATATTTCAACGGTGTTTCGATAACTCTTCTGCAACAGACCAAAATAATCAAACTCTCCCGGCAGCATCAGCTGTCTCAGTTCCTGCCAGTCGGTCAGACCATAATCCAAGGAAATGTTCTGAGCCACATCTCCCATAATCGTGTAGGTACATTTACTGAGGCAATATTTCAGAGAGCAATACACCATCATGCCAAAGTCCTGGGCTTCATCGATCACCACATGACCGGCTTCTCTGATAATTTCCGTTTCCTTGAATCTTTTATACAGATAAGCCAATGCGGCCAGATCATACACATCGAAAGAATTCTCCGGAATTTCCGTTCTGTGTCCTGCTGCATTCTGTGCCTGACAGAACCCGGTATATAAGTCGAAGATAGAGCCTTTCCACTCCCTTTTTCCGAAGTAATTGCTGTATTTTGCAGTCAATCTCTGTCGCTCAATGGCGTTATAAGTGTAATATTTTCCTGCGATCTCATTTTCCAGTCGAGCCATCAAATGACTTGTAAGAGAGTCGATCTTATCTGCTCTGGAAAGATCCTTAAATCGTACCAGCAGCTTTTCTATTTCTTCTTTGGTCAGCAGAACAGCACCTGTCTTTTCCAAGGCAATTGTCTGAATGGGATACAGGGTTCTTTCATAGGCATCTGCAAAGCCTTCCAGATCCCGAAACCACTGCAGGGTACCTTTTTCCTTGGGCGTAACACCTTTTACCACAGGTTTCACCTGATACTTTTTATCCCAGTCTTCGTACAGCAAACGGATAAAAAGCTGTTCCATGGTCATCTGGGAAACACCGTAAACATTCAATTCCGGGAGCACTCCCGTGATATAGTTCAAGAGCACCTGATTGCTGCCGATGACATAGAAATCCTCCGGTGCAAACTCCCGCTCATAATTGTAAAGAATATAGGAGATTCTGTGCATGGCAACCGTTGTCTTACCGGACCCGGCAGCCCCCTGCACGATCATGTTATGTTGCGGTTTCTTACGAATCGCTTCATTCTGTTCCTTCTGGATGGTAGCAATGATCTCATTCAATACCGCCCGCTTATTTTTGGCCAGATATTTTGTTAACAGTTCATCATTTGCCACCACATCGGAATCGTAAAAATCCTTGAGTTGATCCTCTTCGATTTCGTAGGTACGCTTTCTCTTCAGATCCACCTGAAATTTGCCCTCACCTTTGACAGAGTAGGTTACAAAGCCAAGCGAATTATCATAGTAAACACTGGCAATGGGAGCACGCCAGTCAATTACATCCGGATGCTTATGGTTCTTTGCAATAACACTTCGTCCGATATAATAGGTCTCCAACTCAGAGGCACCATCGTCCACAAAGTCAATACGGCCAAAATATGGTTTCTTTCTGGCCTGCATGGCCCGCTGCAACTCTTCCTTTACTTCCTTCAGTCGATCATCCCGGTTATGCCAGAGCGCCTGCATTTCCTTATCGCTTTCGTCGAACTCCTCCTGCATGGCATGCAATTCATCCGCCAGGGAAATGATATCCTGCCTGGTTCGGTTCAACCGCTCGTCAGCGATTTTCAGCACTTTTTTCAGTTGTTTTTCTTCCTCTTCTCTGGTGATTCCAACTCTTGGTTCCATGTTCTTCCTTTCCGGGGACGCGGGGACGTTTCTTTTGCCACGACCACTGTCCCTTTGTCTCTACCATCGCCCTTTGTCTCTACCATCGCCCTTTGGCTTTACCAACAATCCTTTGGTTCTACCGGCGTCCTTCGCCAAGAAGTCACGCACCGCAAAAGCCACGGGTTTTTTAAGTTAACACAAATTCACATATTATGCAAGAGATTGCGAAAAAAAATTTAACAAAGACTCTATGTTTTTACCGGAACACAATTCCGAAAAGAAAAATAACAAAACCCTTGTAAATACCATAATACTTACAAGGGTTTTCGATCGTTTCTTTGTCTCCCGATAGGGAACTTTATTAGCCTAACTGAGCTGCAACTTCAGCTGCGAAGTCTTCGTTCTTCTTCTCCATACCTTCACCGGTTTCGAAACGAACGAATTTAGCAAGCTTCAGGTCTGCAGATACGCTCTTTAAGTAAGCTGCAACTGTCTGCTTACCATCTTCAGCCTTAACATATGCCTGGTCAAGAAGGCAGATTTCCTTAAGCTGCTTGGAGATACGACCTTCCACAAGGCCTGTGAAGATCTTATCTGTGATGTATGTTTCTTTACCGGCCATAGCCAACTGTGCAAGTACAGGAAGTGCTTCCTTGGACATAAAGTTCCATACATAGTTCATATTGCTCTTCTTTTCTTCAAAGATTGCTTTGTCGCTGTCGCTCCAAAGGTTCTCGGATACAGCCTTCTGAATCAATGCATTCAGAATCGGTTTAGGAAGAGAAGCAGGATCGTTTAATGCGCTGTCGATAGTGATTTCACGAAGTTTAGCCATTTCCTCTGCGGAGATTTCATCTCTGCTGATGTACTGAGGGCTCATAGCTGCAACCTGCATTGCAATGTTGGAAAGAGCTTCTTCTGTTGCATCAGATTTTGTACCTTCAGCACCAACGATAACGCCGATACGTCCGCCACCGTGGATATAACCAACAACGATAGGAGCTTCAACCTTTTCAAATCTTCTGATGCTTAATTTTTCACCGATGGTAGCAACCTTCTCTACCAAAGCATCGTTTACTGTCTTTGTTGCATCTTCTGCCCAGGTTTCTGCCAGTAATGCTTCTACATCTGCTACATCAGAATTAACGATCTGATCTGCAACTGCCTGAACAAAAGTCTGGAATGTTTCATTCTTAGCAACGAAGTCTGTTTCAGAGTTTACTTCAACAACGACTGCCTTGCCATCCTTCTTCGCGATACGGCAGATACCTTCTGCTGCGATACGGCTGGCTTTCTTTTCAGCCTTCATAGCACCACTTTTACGTAATGCTTCGATAGCTGCTTCCATATTACCGTCACACTCTGTAAGAGCTTTTTTACAATCCATCATACCTGCGCCTGACATTTCACGCAGTTCTTTTACCATTGCTGCTGTAATAGCTGCCATTTTCTTTTCCTCCCTTATTCAGCGTCTGCTACTTCTTCGATGTCTGTTGCTTCAGCTGCTTCTTCAACCATTTCTTCTGCAACGAACTCTTCGCCCTGTCTTGCTTCGATAACAGCGTCTGCCATCTTGGAAACGATTAATTTAACGGCTCTGATAGCATCATCGTTACCCGGGATGATATAATCAAGTTCTTCAGGATCACAGTTTGTATCACCGATACCGATCAATGTGATTCCCAGTCTGTGAGCTTCCTGTACACAGATCTTTTCTTTCTTAGGATCTACAACAAAGATGCAGTCAGGAACTCTGTCCATGTTTTTGATACCGCCAAGGTTAGCTTCCAGTTTAGCCCATTCCTTTTTGATCTGAATGACTTCTTTCTTAGGAAGCACATCAAATGTTCCGTCCTCGGACATTGTCTCGATAGCTTTCAGTCTTGCAACTCTGGACTGGATTGTCTTGAAGTTTGTGAGCATACCGCCAAGCCATCTTTCGTTTACGAAATACATACCGCAACGCTCAGCTTCTGTCTTAACAGCATCCTGTGCCTGTTTCTTTGTACCAACGAAAAGAATAGTACCACCCTGAGAAGCAACATCAAATACTGCTCTGTAAGCTTCATCTACTTTACCTACAGTTTTCTGTAAGTCGATGATGTGGATACCATTTCTTTCTGTGAAGATGTAAGGAGCCATCTTAGGGTTCCATCTTCTTGTCTGATGTCCGAAATGAACACCTGCCTCTAATAACTGTTTCATTGAAATAACGCTCATGTCTTTACCTCCGTTTGGTTATAATCTTCCGCATGTCTTTTCCAAAATGAATCATTGTTTTTGAATAACAATAATCTTCTTTATTTCATCAAAATCAAAATTCACTTTGAGCTCTGCGCCAACCCCCGCGTTAAGGTGCACCGGCAACAAATCAACATACGTGTTTTCTAGTTCCTGTGTACGTTTTCGCGCACACTAGGTTAAAATAACACAAAATCCCCCTTTTTGCAAGGGGGATAGCAAGTTTTTCTCTATTTACATTTATATAATTTATTTACATTTATTTCTTTCCATTGATTCGCTTTGCAACGGACTCCAGGGTTTCTTCCGGTGCAATGGTATATACACCGGTACGAATGGTCCTGTCATACCCATTGGCACATAAGAAACGGTCTGTTTGTTCCACGGAAGGAACAACACCTAATTCATACAGTTTTTTTGCAACTGAATAGGAGGTATCGCCACTGACGATGGTGAGTGTCACCTCATCTGTTCTGCTTTGATCCTCTCCGGCAGAAGTAACCTTTTCGTCGTTTTCACCTTGCGTATCTTCTGTATTGTTCTTGGAAAGTTCCTCCGGTCTTTCGGGATCATCCGTCACTTCCTGGGAAGTGTCGTCTTTCGGTTCAGTATCCTGTGAGGCGCCCTTCTGTGGCTTTTCTTCCTCAGAAGTCTCTTCTTTTGGTTGATTATCCTTGGGAGTTTCTTCTTTTGGTTGATTATCCTTGGGAGTTTCTTCCTTTGAAAGATCACCCTGCGACACGTCTTCATTATTTCCGATATCTGTTCCTATCTGTACTTCCCCATCGGAACCTGCCGTTGTCTCCGACACGCTTTCTGTGTTCGCCGTTGTCTCCGACGCACTTTCTGTGTTCGCCGTTGTCTCCGACGCACTTTCTGTTTCTTCCGGTTTCTCCAGCAGGACAGTATTCTCGATCATACCAAGCTCTTTGGCCCGTTCCTTCACCTCAGCATCAGTCATTGTCCGTCGGTTTCTCCCGGCAACAGACAGAATCAAAGCAGTGACCAGAATTCCCAGACCCAAACCGCGTAAATAGTATTTCAGATTCATTGCATTTGTGCCTCTCTTATTTTCCCATTCCCTTATTCAGGTCAATCACCAGCTTGACTTCTCCAATGCCAAGTCCTAATTCCTTGGCAATGGCCATATTGGATTTACCGGCACGGTGCATTTCCAAAATATGTTCATTGTTATTTCCGCCAAGTGCCGGACCTTTGTTTAACTGAATGTCAGGAGACATTCGGTTTGCGCCGTATTCCAAAAGCTCCGCCTCTTCTTCCGGCGAATATCCGAAATCCTCTGACACCTCACCGGTCATATCGTCCGACTCTGTATCTTCCGCTTGGAGCTCCTCATAGGCACCCTTTTCCTCTTTTT
>CALZKI010000034.1 GCA_945787995.1 uncultured Lachnospiraceae bacterium
TGTAGAGTTTGCACATGTATCTGCAGATACCGGATCGGATCAGGCTGAGACCGGTTCTGTGGATTACAAACAGGTATATGATGACATTTTACAAGAAATGTATCGTATCGTTACCGATGAGGAGTATGCAGATACATTGCAGGAAGACAATCCCGCTTATCTGGGCATTTCCATGGCTCGAGCGGACATAGATGGTTCGGAGGCGCTTGGGTACTGTATGGAAGATTTAAACCGGGATGGCGTTCCGGAACTGCTTGTGGGATATTGTGGGCAGTCAGATGATACTCCTTACAGCCACATCCTTTATGCAGCATACACTTGTCAGGACAATGCCCCGATACTGCTCTATTCCGGTTGGTATAGAAATGCTTTTTATTACCTGGGAGATGGCAGGTTTCTCAATTGCGGTTCCAACAGTGCAGCCAGCAGCTTTTATGCGACATACGTGTTGAAACCGGGGGAAACGGAACTGACTTGTGAGGATTACTGGTTTTCGGAAGGGATATGGACGGTGGACGGAGAGGTTACCATCGAGTATTACCACAATACAATAGGGGAATATGCTACGGACGAGTCCGAAAAGCTTGATATATCTGATGATGAATTCTGGCAGAAAGAGGACGAACTTGCTACCGGAATCAAACAGCTTACCCTTATTTCCTTTACTGATTACGGCGAACAAAAGGGGTATCAAACTGCAGGAAGCGGGTCTGAAGCAGAAGCTGCAGTGCATGTACAATGGTATGCAGATGCAGCCCAGCCACCGAAAACATATGACACATTTGTGGCTGCGGAAGGAGAGTATGCAGCTGACGCTTTGTTCACAACCGATCATGTTGTGAACAGCTTTGAATTGTTTGCTCTCAAAGTTCTCGATATAACGGAAGAGGGAAAACTTGTGTATGAGACAGAAACATTATATAGTTTAGATAGGTTGACCCCGGAGAAACCTTTGGTGGTAAAGCTGTCTTTCCCGGGGGATCTTCCTGCATACGGCATTTCCTATGAAGATGCAGAAGGAAAAGGGGAGGAACACCGTTTCTCCATATGCATGAGCGGAAAAGATGGTTCTCTGTTAATGAGCGACCTGGATCAGGAGTGAGATGCATATCAAATGCATAAGATTGTTTTACTATAAGAGCTATCCGAAAAATTAGAAAAAGTGGGAGGCTACATTATGGAAGATATCATTATTTGCAGTGTGTTCGGCGTTCTGGCGATAGTTCTTTTCTTCGTGGGATTCGTATGGAGAAGAATCATTACCACGGGATGTACCATGCCGGTGGAGGGGCAAATTGTGGAAGTGAAACGCACCCGTAGTCAAAGCGGAAAGCACTTGTACCATTTGACTTTGGGATATGAGGTGAACGGGCAAATGTATCGGTCAAAGGCACTGACCAACATGGGAAGAAGAAATCCCCAGGAGGTGCAGCAGCTTTTTGTGGATCCAGATAACCCTGTCAGACAGTACAGAAAAAAGGATCTTCTCATGCCTGACTTTCTGATGCTTTGGGGAGGATGTGTGTTTGTCATTCTCCTGGGTATTATTTTGACTTTTATTTTTTAAGAGGTATGATGTATGTATGATGTTTTGATTGTGGGGGCAGGCCCCGGCGGAATCTTTACCGCATATGAGCTGCTGGAGAAAAAGCCCTCCTTGAAAATAGCTGTTTTTGAGATGGGTCATGAACTGCAGAAGCGTCGTTGCCCTATTGATGGAGAAAAGATCAAGTCCTGTATTCACTGTAAAAGCTGTTCCATCATGAGCGGCTTTGGCGGAGCAGGTGCTTTCTCCGACGGAAAGTATAATATCACCAATGACTTCGGCGGTACTTTGTATGAATACATAGGGAAAAAGAATGCGCTGGAATTGATGGAGTATGTGGATAAAATCAATCTGAAATATGGTGGTGAAGGTACGAAGCTGTATTCCACCGCAGGCAGCAGTATTAAGAAAACCTGCATGCAGAACGGGTTGCATCTGTTGAATGCCTCTGTTCGTCATTTGGGAACGGATATCAATTATATTGTGCTTCAAAATCTGTATGACCATATGAAGGATAAGGTGGAGTGGCATTTTGACTGTCCTGTGGAGCGGGTGGAAAAGACAGAAGAGGGCTTCACAATCTATACTGCAGATGGTGAATTTGCAGGAAAGAACTGTGTCATTTCCGCAGGAAGAAGCGGCAGCAAATGGATGGAGCAGGTTTGTCGTGATCTGTCCGTTGAAACTATGTCAAACCGCGTAGATATCGGTGTGAGAGTGGAACTTCCATATGAGATTTTCTCTCATCTGACAGATGAGTTGTATGAAAGTAAAATTGTGTATCGTACAGAAAAGTATGAGGACCTGGTTCGCACTTTCTGTATGAATCCCAAAGGTGCGGTTGTGAATGAGAACACCAATGGTATCGTCACCGTGAACGGACACAGCTATGAAGATCCTGCCAGACAGACAGGCAATACAAACTTTGCTTTGTTGGTGGCAAAACATTTTTCGGAACCTTTTAAGGATTCTAACGGCTATGGTGAAAGCATTGCCAGACTCAGCAATATGCTGGGCGGTGGTGTTCTGGTACAGCGATTTGGGGATTTGATCAGAGGACAGAGAAGTACGGAAAAGAGAATTGCCGAGTCCTTTACCGTGCCTACCTTGTCTGCTGCAACGCCCGGTGATCTGAGCCTGGTTCTTCCAAAACGTATTCTGGATGGCATCATTGAGATGATATATGCTTTGGATAAGGTGGCTCCGGGGACTGCCAATGATGATACCCTGCTTTATGGCGTGGAAGTAAAGTTTTACAATATGGAAGTGGCAGTGGATGAGAATCTGATGACCCAGGATGAAGGTCTGTACGTGATCGGGGACGGAAGCGGAATCACCCATTCCCTGTCTCATGCATCTGCCAGCGGCGTACATGTAGCCAGACATATTGCTGCAAAGGAAATACTCTGAAAATGGGAATTGCAACGAAAAACCTGCAAAGTGAAGAGAATATAAAAAGGATGGCGGCTGCTGCAAGACCGGGAGTGAATGTGACCGGAATCAAGGAACTGACGGAAGGTCTGTGCAACGTGGCATATGATATTTCCTGGGAAGACGGTACAAGCAGTATACTGAAAATCGCTTCTTCGGACAGAAGTCACAATACTTCCAACGAAGTTGCTCTGATGAAGGCAGAAGTGAAAGCCATGAAAATCGTAAAGGAGAATTGTTCTTTTCCTGTGGCAGAGGTACTGTATTATGACACATCCCGAAGGCTTTGCGATGGAGACTATTTCTTTATGGAAAAGCTTCCCGGAGAAAATCTAATGTATCTGAATGAAGCTATGCCTGTTGAAGTGCGTGATAGTCTGCAGGAAGAATTGGGAAAAATTGCGGCGGAACTGGCTCGGGTGAAGCATGATACATTCGGCTTTCTGGGAGAGGATGACGGGTATGATTCGTTGTATCCATTCGTTAGGCGACTGCTTTCCAATCTGATTTCGGATGCAAAACAGCGGGGAATCGATATCTGCTATGATGGTGACGGGTTATTGGCAGAGCTGGAACAGGACAGATCCTGTTTCGATCTTGTTCATAAAGCCAGTCTTGTCCATTGGGATATGTGGATAGGAAATGTTTTTGTGAAAGAGCATCATGTGTCCGGTATTATCGACTGGGAAAGAGCTATGTGGGGAGAACCCTTTATGGACGACCGGTTCAGGGCACATAACAGAAATGAGGCCTTTTTAAGAGGGTATGGGCAAAGCTCTTTTTCAAAAGAAGAAAAGGTTCGGCTTCGTTGGTATGATGTGATCTTATATCTCACCATGATGATAGAGGTCTTTTACAGAGAGTTTGATGACATGGGACAGTATGATTGGGCCAAAGCACAATTGCTGAAGGTTATGGAACAGAATTTTGTTCACTGATACACCATTTTCCCCTTACTGCTATTATACATGATCGCAGAATGGTTTCATAACAAAGAAACTTTTGTGCTATCGGCGTTTCCGATATTCCATGGGGGTGCAGCCGATCAGGCGGATAAACTGCCGGTTAAAGTTGGACAGATTGGAAAAGCCGCTGTCGTAGGCGATTTCCGAAATCTTATGGCTGGTGGATAGCAATTGTTTACAGGCATAGTTGATACGACAGTGTAACAGATATTCTATAGCACTTAATCCAACAGTTTTTTTGAATAAGGACATAAAATAACTCTGGCTAAGGTGAGTCATGTGAGCCAGTTGATTGATAGTGAGAGATTCCTGAAAGTGGTTTTGCATATAAAGCAGAGCCACTTTTATCATTTCATTCTCTTTGCTTCCTGTGGATACGGGGGAAGGCTCACTGACGGAATCGGTGGTAAGAAATGTCTCAAGAACCCAGATAAATCGAATTAATTCACTTCGCAGCAGCATATCATCCCGAGGGGTATTCTTTCTGGCACAGGTGATGATGGATCGGATGATGGGAGCCAACTCTTCATATCGGGGGTGTTCTTTTGTGATATGAACAGGAAGACGCAATTCACCGGTTACCAATGGGGTAACACAATTTTGCACGTATCGGTCTTCGGCAGGTTGTCCAAGAATGTCCGGGTGAAAAACCACAGTATCGTAAAGTTGCTTTTCACTGTTATGGGGATAGATGGAGTGGGTGATGTTTGGCTGCGTAACGATGATGTCACCGGTATGGGAGATAAACTTTTCATCCCCACAGATAAAATCGGCAGAACCTTCATATATGAAACTGATCTCAAATTCTTCATGCCAATGCATGGGAACATAATCGAATTTGTCCGGAATACTGCATTCATACAGGGTGTAAGGTCTTTGTGCGGAACTATGGACCGCATTTTCTTTGATTCCGAAATCTAACATAGGATCAGGTTCTCCTTTCTTGATGGCTGGCTTATTGTAGAATAAGGCTGAGGCGATATTGAATGGCTCTTATTTCTCTTATTCCTCTTTTTCCTCTTGTTTTGCAGTTGTTGAATGCTTTTTTGTGTTAAAAAAGTAGAATCGTATCAGAAAACAAGTAATATAGTGTAGGAATACCGTATATTTCTATGATATCGTATTATTATAAGTAAAACAAGACAAAGGGCGCTGGTCGTGACAAAAGAAGCGTCCCCAAAGAGAGAAAAGAGGAATAATATGAATCACCCGGCATGGTTAGACAACGCAATATTTTATGAAATCTATCCCCAGTCCTTCAAGGATACAAACGGAGACGGCATCGGAGATTTCAACGGCATTATTGAGAAGCTGGACTATATCAAGGAATTAGGCTGTACAGCGATTTGGATGAATCCCTGTTTTGATTCTCCTTTTGGCGATGCAGGCTACGATGTGGCAGATTATTATAAGGCTGCCCCAAGATATGGAACAAACGATGATTTGAAAAGACTGTTTGATGAAGTGCATAAAAGAGATATGCATATTCTGTTGGATTTGGTTCCTGGACATACCAGTACGGAGCATAAATGGTTCAAGGAATCTGTAAAGCCCGAGAGAAATGAATTCACAGACAGATATGTCTGGACAGACAGTATATGGGAAGAACCTACAGGCTATGGTTCTCTTCGAGGCATCTCCGACAGAGACGGTTCCTGTATGGTGAACTTTTTCTCCCATCAGCCTGCCTTAAACTATGGCTTCTACAAACCGGAGAAATCCTGGCAGCAGGCTGTAACAGATGAAGGACCAAAGGCTACCTTGCAGGAGATGATGAATGTTATGGCATTCTGGCTGGGACTTGGCTGTGACGGCTTTCGTGTGGATATGGCAGGATCCCTTGTGAAAAATGATGAGGACGGGAAAGGTACCATTGCTTTATGGCGGCAGGTACGTGACTTCCTGAATCAAAAATTCCCTGATGCGGCAATGGTTTCCGAGTGGGGCGAGCCTGACAAATCCCTGCAGGGCGGTTTCCACATGGACTTCCTGTTACACTTCGGACCTTCCCATTATAATGATCTGTTCCGCTGCGAACATCCCTTCTTTGCAGGGGATGGAGATGCTTCTGCATTTGTAGCAAAATATTTGGAAAACTATGAAAAATCCGAGCGCAAGGGACTGATCTGTATTCCCTCCGGCAACCATGATATGGACCGTCTGGCAAGAACCATTACAGGCGACAAGGCAAAGATTGTCTTCTCCTTCCTGCTGTCTATGCCCGGTGCACCCTTCATCTACTATGGAGATGAAATCGGTATGCGCTATGTGGAAGGACTGACTTCCGTGGAAGGCGGATATAGCAGAACCGGTTCCCGTTCCCCTATGCAGTGGGATGATTCGGTAAATGCCGGATTCAGCTCTGCATCCAAGGAAAAACTTTATGTACCTATGGATGAAAGTGAAGACAGACCAAATGTGAAACGTGCCATGGAAGATCCGGATTCTTTGTATCATGAAGTGAAAAAACTGATCACCATCAGACAGCAGCACAGTGCATTGCAGAGCCTGGCTGATATCCGTTTTGTATGGGTCAAAGAAAATGCTTATCCGCTGGCATATATCAGAGAGAATGCAGAAGAAAAGATTCTTGTGGTGCTGAACCCTTCTGACAAGGAAGTAGCTTTCAAGTGCGACGAAGTATCCGCATTTGAAGAACTCTACAGGCTTGGCGGAGAACTGACTGTACAAGACGGCATGATCACTATCCCTGCCGTATCAGCATGCTGGGTATCCATAAAATAAGCTAAATACCAAGAAGTTTGCACTTTTAGAAATATTTACAAAGACACTCACAATATTTGAATAGATTTATCCGGGAGAATGTTGTTATGTAAAAGTGTACGGACATCCTTTTGGGGTGAACATAATCTTTTTCATATAGGAGACGAGCATATTCATGAGAGCAAACGAAAGAAAACCCTTGGTAAAACATATTTATACAGCAGACCCTTCAGCCCATGTGTTTGATGGGAAAATCTATATCTATCCTTCCCATGATGTGGCGAGAGATGTACCGGATGATGATAATGGTGATCAGTATATGATGGAAGATTATCATGTGCTTTCCATGGACAACTTAGATGCAGAGTGTAAGGATAACGGGCTTGCACTTTCCCAGGATGATGTTCCGTGGGTGAGAGATCAGATGTGGGCACCTGATGCCATACAATACAATGGAAAATATTATCTGATTTTTCCGGCGAAGGATCAGGAGGGGATTTTTAGGATCGGAGTAGCTGTTTCGGATTCGCCGGTAGGGCCGTTTTCTCCTCAGGATAACTATATTAAGGGAAGCTACAGTATCGATCCTGCTGTATTCGTGGATGATGATGGAAGTATTTATTGCTACAACGGCGGCCTTTGGGGCGGCCAGTTGGAAATGTGGCAATCCGGTTCCTTTAACCCTGAAGAGCACAGACCGGAGGGAGAGGAACCTGCGCTGGGACCACTCTATGCAGAGTTTCTTCCTTCTATGGATGGCTTTGTGGAGGCTCCGAAGCATATTGTCATTTTGGACGAGAACGGAGAACCCATTAAGGCAGGAGATGAGGACAGAAGATTTTTTGAAGGCCCTTGGATGCACAAGCATCACGGCAAGTATTATCTGTCTTATTCCACTGGAACAACACATTATCTCTGCTATGCTGAGGGAGATCTGCCGGAGGGACCCTTTACATATAAAGGAAGGATCATGGAACCTGTGCTCGGGTGGACAACACATCATTCCATTGTTGAGATTGAGGGGGATTGGTATCTGTTTTACCACGACAGTGAATTGTCCGGTGGCGTGAATCATGAAAGATGCGTGAAATACACGAAATTGGATATTGCTGAAGATGGAACAATAACAACCATACATCCCTATGACCATTTGGAGAAATAGAGAATATATCCAAATAAATTTTTACGAAAACACTTGAATTATCAAACATTTCGGTGTATTATAGCGTGTGATATAGGTAGTAATGAAAGAGTGGACTTGCGAGTCCGCTCTTTTTGTATCATAGGAAATTGCTTCCCTGTGATACAAAAGGCACTCCGCTAAGGATGCGCACTGGCGCGTAAGAACTAAAAACTGAATATGGAGGTAGTAATGTCTAAGAGAGATAATTACGAGGCAAAGACAGAAGAACTGCTGACTCCCATTGTGGAGCAATACGGCGTATCCATTTACGATGTGGAATACGTGAAGGAGGGCAGTGACTGGTATTTGCGAGCGTATATTGACAAGCCGGAGGGCGTCAATATACAGGATTGTGAGAACGTTAGTCGTGCACTTTCCGATGCATTGGACCGTGAAGACTTCATGGAAGAGGCTTACATCCTGGAAGTAAGCAGTCCGGGGCTTGGAAGAACCTTGAAGAAGGATAAGCACCTGGAAAAGAGCATCGGACAGGAAGTGGAAATTAAATTGTACAAGGCAGTGGATAAGCAGAAGGAGTTCTCAGGAATTCTGAAGAGCTTTGACGCTGATGTAATCACTTTAGAAATGGAAACAGGAGAGAAAACATTTAGCAGATCTGATATCGGACTCATCAGATTGGCATTAGATTTCTAGTAGAGGAGGAAAAAAGAAAAATGAACAAAGAATTAATGGAAGCATTGGATGTGCTGGAGAAAGAGAAGGAGATCAGCAAAGATACATTATTTGATGCGATTGAGAATTCATTAATTACTGCTTGTAAGAACCATTTTGGTAAAGCTGATAACGTAAAGGTGGAAATTGACAGAGAAACCTGTGATTTTGTCTGCTATGCGGAGAAAACTGTTGTGGAAACAGCGGAAGAAGTGGAAGACCCTATGCTTCAGATTGCATTGGAAGATGCACTGAAGATTTCCAAGAAGGCTGCAGTTGGCGAAATCGTTAAGGTTGAGATCAAGTCCAAAGAGTTTGGCAGAATCGCTACACAGAATGCGAAGAACGTTATCTTGCAGAAAATCAGAGAAGAAGAGAGAAGCGTTATCTACTCTCAGTATTATGAGAAAGCAAAAGATGTTGTTACAGGTATCGTGCAGCGTGAGATCGGCAAGAATATTTCCATTAACCTTGGAAAAGCAGACGCTATCTTGAATGAGAGCGAGCAGGTTAAAACAGAGAAGTTCAGACCTACGGAAAGAATCAAGGTGTACATTCTGGAAGTAAGGGATACACCAAAGGGACCACGTATTCTTGTAAGCCGTACACATCCTGAACTGGTAAAGAGACTTTTCGAAGCAGAGGTTGCGGAAATCCAGGATGGCACTGTTGAAATTAAGAGTATTGCCCGTGAGGCCGGCAGCAGAAGTAAGATAGCAGTATGGTCAAATGATCCGAACGTTGATGCGGTTGGTGCCTGTGTTGGTGTGAACGGTTCCAGAGTAAACTCCATCGTGGATGAACTCCGTGGTGAGAAAATCGATATCGTTGACTGGGATGAGAACCCCGGTAACTTGATTCAGAATGCATTATCTCCTGCTAAAATCGTTGCTGTATTTGCAGATCCTGAAGAGAAGACTGCTAAGGTAGTTGTTCCTGACTATCAGTTATCTCTGGCAATCGGTAAAGAAGGTCAGAATGCAAGACTTGCAGCAAGACTGACAGGCTACAAGATTGATATCAAGAGTGAAACCCAGGCGAAGGATGCTCCGGGCTTCCGTTATGAAGACTATGAATACGATGAGTACGACGAGGATGAGTACGAAGAGTATGAAGAGTATGAGGAATATGAAGAAGGAACAGAAGGTGCAACAGAGGAATAAGATATTGCACCCAAGGGAATGCAGAGAATAAACGGTACGCTGTATGGCGGAACCGGAAGAAGGAAGGCGTGGACAATGGCGAAGAAAATTCCCATGAGACAATGTGTGGGATGCGGAGAAATGAAAACGAAAAAGGAAATGATGCGCGTCCTGAAAACACCGGAGGGCCCCATCTGCCTGGATACCACAGGAAAGAAAAACGGAAGGGGTGCATATCTTTGTCGTGATCTGGAATGCTTAAAGAAGGCGGCAAAAAACAAAGGTTTAGAGCGTTCCTTTAAGATGAGTATTCCCGCAGAAGTATATGAAGCTTTAGAAAGAGAGTTTGAAGATAGTGAATAAGAAGCCTGATAAGATACTGTCGCTTCTTGGTCTGGCAGCCAGATCCCGCAATGTGGTGAGTGGCGAAGTGGCAGCGGAAAAGGCAGTGAAATCAGGTAAAGCGTGGTTGGTCATCATTCCCGCAGACGCTTCTGACAACACTGTGAAAAAATTTGAGAATATGTGTGAGTTTCGTGAAATACCATGTTTTAGATATGGAACCAAAGAGGTTCTGGGGCATGCAATGGGAAAAGAAGAACGCTCTTCTGTGGCAGTAACAGACGGAGGGTTCGCACAGAGTATTCAGAAGCTGCTGGAAAGTATGGATGATGTGATCGGAGGTAATTGTTAAGAATGGCAAAAGTGAAAGTATATGAGCTTGCAAAAGAGCTTGATAAGCAGAGCAAGGAAATCATTGCGATGCTTCAGGATAAAGGAATTGAAGTAAAGGCTGCACAGAGCTCTGTGGAAGAGGATGTGGCAGAGATGGTAAGAAGTGCTTTTGGTGCAAAGAAGGCTCCTGCACAGGCTGAAGAGAAGCCTGCTTCCAAGGAAGCCCCCAAAGCTCCTGCAGCAAAAGAAGCACCCGTGGAAAAGGAAGCACCTGCAGCAAAGGAAGCACCCGCGGAAAAGGAAGTACCTGCAGCGAAAGAAGCACCTGCAGCAAAGGCTGCTCCTGCAGGGCAGGCTCCCGCTAACGGTGAGATCAAAAAGAAGAAAAAGATCATTATTGTAAGTAACAATAATAATCGCCCAGGCAATAATCGTCAGGGCGGAAATGGGTACAATAGTAATGGCGGTTACAACAGCGGCAATAACAATGGCGGTATGAGAAGACCGGGACAGGGCGGCTATCAGGACAACAGACAGCCGGCTCCTACACAGCACAGAATCATCCGTCCTACCCAGAAACCGATTCCCGTAAATGAAGAACCTTATGAAGTTCGTCAGAAACGTCAGCTGGAGAAAAAAGAGCAGGAAAGACGTCAGGCAAATGAAATGAAACGTCAGGCTGCTGCAACAAGAGAGGAGAGAGATGAGAATGCAAATCTTCAGACAGCACCACAAACATCAGCTCCGATCCAGAGAGAAAAAGCAAGACCTGCCGGTGAAAACGGAGGTTCCTTCCAGGGAAACAGACCCCAGTTCGATCGGAATCAGAATCCCAACGGCAATCGGCCACAGGGTGACAGAGGTCCGAGAAATGCTGGCGGCCCTCAGGGTGATCGCCGCAGTAATGGCAATTTCCAGGGTGGTGCAAAACCTGGTTTTGGTGGCGACAGAAATCCGAGAAGCAATGACAGACCGGACAATCGATTCAGAAACGGTAGCGGCATGCAAAGCTACGTTAATGACGCCCCTGCAAAAGATACAGAAAAGCGTGCGGAAGACAAACGTCGAAGCTACGGTGCGGACAAGGACAAAAAATCCAAGAAAGACCACATCTACGAAGACGAAGACAATATGAGTCAGTCCAGGAAGGCAGGACGTTTCATCAAACCCGAAAAGAAGGTTGAGGCAGTTGTGGAAGAACAGATCAAAGTGATCACTGTTCCGGATACCATTACCTTAAAGGATCTTGCGGATAAGATGAAAATGCAGCCTTCCGTGATCATCAAGAAGCTGTTCCTGACCGGTAAGGTTATGACTCTGAACTCTGAGATCAGCTTTGAGGAAGCAGAAAATATCGCTATTGAATACGATATTATCTGTGAAAAGGAAGAAAAAGTTGACGTGATCGAGGAACTGCTGAAAGAGGAGGAAGAGGACGAAAGCAAGATGGTGAAACGTCCCCCTGTTGTCTGTGTTATGGGTCACGTTGACCATGGTAAAACATCCCTTTTGGATGCAATTCGTAAGACAAATGTAACCGATAAGGAAGCCGGTGGTATTACCCAGGCAATCGGTGCTTATACAGTAAATATTAATGGTGAGAAGATTACCTTCTTAGATACACCGGGTCACGAAGCGTTCACAGCAATGCGTATGCGTGGTGCTAACTCCACAGATATCGCAGTTCTTGTAGTAGCTGCCGATGACGGTGTTATGCCACAGACAGTGGAAGCTATCAATCATGCAAAGGCAGCAGGCATTGAAATTATTGTTGCTGTGAATAAGATTGATAAGCCAAATGCTAACGTAGAACGTGTTAAACAGGAATTAACAGAGCATGAACTGATCGCTACAGACTGGGGCGGATCCACAGAATTTGTTCCTGTATCTGCAAAGGCAGGAACAGGTATTGAAGAATTGCTGGAGACCATTCTGTTGACAGCAGAAATTCTGGAATTGAAGGCTAACCCTAACAGAAATGCCCGTGGTGTAGTGATCGAGGCTGAACTGGATAAAGGCCGGGGACCGGTTGCAACCGTGCTTGTTCAGAAGGGTACTCTCCGTGTTGGTAACTTTATCTCTGCAGGTTCTGCTTACGGTAAAGTAAGAGCCATGATCGATGACAAGGGACAGCGTGTAAAAGAAGCTACTCCTTCTACACCGGTAGAAATCCTGGGTCTTTCTGATGTACCAAGTGCCGGTGAAGTCTTCATCGTACACCAGAATGATAAGACAGCAAAGAGCTATGCGGAAACCTATCTTGCACAGCATAAGGAAGAAATGCTGGCTGAAACCAAACAGAGAATGTCTCTGGATGACCTGTTCAACCAGATTCAGGAAGGCAACCTGAAGGAACTGAACCTGATCGTCAAAGCAGACGTGCAGGGTAGTGTGGAAGCTGTGAAGCAGTCCCTCACAAAGCTTTCCAACGAAGAAGTAGTGGTGAAATGTATCCATGGTGGTGTTGGTGCCATCAATGAGTCTGACGTTATCCTTGCTTCCGCATCCAATGCCATTATCATTGGCTTCAATGTACGTCCTGATGCTATGGCTAAGGCTACCGCGGAAAGAGAAGGCGTTGACTTACGCCTCTACAAGGTAATTTATCAGGCAATCGAAGACGTTCAGGCTGCCATGAAGGGTATGCTGGATCCTGTCTTCGAAGAAAAAGTTATCGGCCATGCCGAGGTTCGCCAGATCTTCAAGGCATCTGCAGTTGGTAACATTGCCGGTTCCTACGTATTGGATGGTATGTTCCAGAGAAACTGTAAGATTAGAATTTCCAGAGAAGGTGAACAGATCTTTGAAGGTGAGTTGGCTTCCCTGAAGAGATTTAAGGATGATGTAAAAGAAGTAAAAGCCGGATTCGAGTGCGGTCTTGTATTCGAAGGCTTTGACCAAATGCAAGAATTAGATATCGTGGAAGCTTACATTATGGTGGAAGTACCACGATAGGAGCCAGTTTGAGGAAATAATATGAGAAAGAATAGTGTAAAGAATACAAGGGTTAACCCTAAAGAGCCAGGGGGACACTAAAAAAACCATTTTCCCCGTCCCCCTGGCTCCCGCGTCCCCTGGCTGCTGGCATTAAGAATGATTGAGGAAATAATATGAGAAAGAATAGTGTAAAGAATACAAGGGTTAACGGTGAAGTTCACCGTGCCCTTGCGGAGATTATTCGTGCAGGTATCAAGGATCCCAGAGTAGCCCCCATGACATCTGTTGTGGATGTTGAGGTGGCACCTGATCTGAAAACCGCAAAGGTATGGGTCAGTGTGCTGGGGGATGATGCCGCAGCAGCAGAAACTCTTGCAGGCTTGAAAAGTGCGGAAGGCTATATCAGAAAACAGCTGGCATCCAAAATCAACCTGCGAAACACACCGGAGCTGCGTTTTGTGATGGATCAGTCCATTGCATACGGTGTTAACATGTCTAAAATAATCGATGAAGTGACTGCACAGATACCTGACAGAGGAGATGAGGAA
>CALZKI010000035.1 GCA_945787995.1 uncultured Lachnospiraceae bacterium
TTTAGAAATAATGGAAGTAAGTCAGAAACAAAGATCCAGTGATATCGACAGCTGGAACGAAGTGCAGTTGATTTACAGCTCTGCACTGAAACAGATTACAACCAAAATGGAGATTCTGAATGATGAGTTTCAACATGTGCATCAATATAATCCCATTGAGCACATCAAATCTCGTATCAAGACTCCGCAAAGCATTGTAAAGAAATTAAAGAAGAATAATTACGAATCCACCATCGACAATATGGTTCGTTATGTGAATGACATAGCGGGAATCAGAGTGATCTGTTCCTTTACGTCAGATATCTACCGAATCGCTGAAATGATCAGTAACCAGAGCGATATTCGTGTCATTTCGGTGAAAGATTATATTGTGAATCCAAAACCAAGCGGATACAAGAGCTATCATATGCTGGTGACGGTACCGGTATATCTTTCCGACCGAATCGAAGAAACGAAGGTAGAAATACAGATCCGTACAGTCGCTATGGATTTCTGGGCAAGTCTGGAGCATAAGATTCATTACAAATTTGAGGGAAATGCACCGGATTATATTCGTGAAGAGCTGGTGGAGTGTGCACATATGGTTTCGGATCTGGATGCCAGAATGCTGTCACTGAATGAAGAAATTCAGAAATTGAATGAAGAGAGGTAATAGATGAGGAGTGCCCAGACACCTTTCGGCGCCTGGGCTATTATGAAAAAATTTATAATCTTGTAGTCGAAAGAAATAAAACAATTGTTTGTTGATATGTTTAGTATAGCTATTATATATGAACAAACTATGAACAAGTTGTAACTTTATAGTTAATAATAACAACGGATAAAAAGAAAATTCAAAAATGTTGTATAAAATGCACAAAATAATGTACGGTTGATTGTAGATATAGAAAATGATATAGTAGGGAATGTCGAGGAAACAGGATATTCCGGGAAAGGTTGGTACCCTAAATGGACAATTTCATGGATCGATTGGCACAACGTTTGAATGCACAGGAAATCATCCGCGCCAATGTGGCTGCTGAAACAGCGGAATTGGAACAGCTCAGGGATCAGGTGGAGGCGTATGATGAGAGTCTACGCAAGATGCAGCTGATGAGCGATGCGAATGCAGAGAATGTTGTTAAGATAGAAGCTATTTTGGATGCTTATTCATCACAACTGGATGGATATGGGGATGAATTGACAAGATATGCGGATCGTCTGGAAAGCTATGGAACAGAATTGACCCAGTATGCGGGAAAATTGCATGAGTATCAGGAAGTCATGGCTAAGAGTGATGCGTCTTCAGGTGCTACCAGAGAAGCCTTGGAAGAAAGTCTTGTACAACTGAAAGCAGAACTTGCGGAAATGCAGGAGCATATAGAAGATTTTTCACACAAAGAGAATGTGAAGGTTTATCGAAATGTGCAGGCTGCAGTAGGAGAAGAACTGAATAAGAAAGTGACGGAACTGACGGAACTGATGAATACACAGTCCGGTGAAGCCACCACACAAAGGGCGGAACAGACCCGGGAATTGCAACGGAAGCAGGAAGAACTCAGCAGACAGATGGCCGGTGTGCAGGAAGTACTGAATCAAGTGGTACAGAAGATATCAGAGAAAAGCAGTAAGGGCAGCAGAGCAACCATGATTCTTCAGATTGTCAGCCTGCTTGCAGTATTGGCAAATCTGGTTCTGCTTTTATATGCCACGGGAATCATTTAGAATAGACCATGAATTCAGTAAACAGTTTTACAATGTTACATAATGGAGCAAAAAATGGGAAGAGTAGATTTTAAGCCGGGAAACATGCTGTATCCTTTGCCAGCGGTGCTTGTTTCCTGTTCCGATCAAAATGGAAATGACAACCTGCTGACAGTTGCGTGGACGGGGACCGTGTGTTCCGATCCGGCTATGGTCAGTATTTCGGTGCGGAAAGAACGTTATTCTCATCAGATGATTCGGGAAACGGGAGAGTTTGTGATCAATCTGACCACAGCGGAGCTGGTGCGGGCAGTGGATTTCTGTGGCGTTCGTAGCGGCAAAGACGTGGATAAGTGGGCAGAAATGAAGCTGCATAAGCTGCCTGCCGAAAAGGTAAAGGCACCAATGTTGGAAGAGAGTCCGGTTAATATTGAGTGTAAAGTGACACAGATTTTGGAGTTGGGGTCTCATGATATGTTTCTGGCTGAAGTGGTAGCTGTTCATGTGGATGACCGGTATATGGATGAAAAAGGAAGATTTCACCTGAACGACACAGATCTTTTGGCCTATTCTCATGGTATCTATCTGAGACTTGGTGAAGAATTGGGAACCTTCGGCTTCAGTGTGAAAAAGAAGTAAAAATATAGAGTAATAAATGACTACTCCAAGTGAACTATAACAAAGGTTTGGTGACTTGGAGTAGAAGCATGTTAAGTTGGAATAAAGTTGGAAATCATTATGAAACGATTAACCAGATATCACAAGAGAATCAGATTTACACGCTGGAAGAGCCATGTTCTTGCAGTGGTATTTATGATGCTTCTTTTTCCCTGTTTTCAAACCCTGGAGCAGGGGGATGATAATCTGTTTCATATCTATGTGAATGACTCCCTTGTGGGCACTTTAGGAGATGCAGACCGGGCTGAAACCTGTTTCAAGGAGGCCAGAAGACAGGCTGCATCCACCCAGGATGGCCTCCTTCTGGCAGATGTGGAATTGCGCACAGAGGGGCAGAGTGTACTGATCGGAGAACTGGATTCGGAGTATCAGGTCACAGAAGCAATGAAACAGGTGATTCTGCAGAGCCGGAAGGAAACCCTGAATAAAGCATATACGGTAAAAATCAACCAGTACATGGTAAATCTGCGCTCTATTGAGGAAGTCTATCAGCTGTTGGAGGCATCCTTAAATCGATTTGATGAAGAAAAGCAGTACAAGCCTTCTTTGTACTTTGACAATACAAGAGAAATGGCAGTTCTTTCGGCAGCTGCGGTTCCGGCTGAGGAAAAGGAACCCGAAGAGGTGCAGATTGATGTGGAAGAATATTTTGAGGGCGTTGGCGTGCAGGGCGTTCTTTACCATGCACAGGAGACTGCAGAGCCAACCATGGAAAAGGATTTTTCCGACTATGATCTTGGATTAATTTCCATGGAATTTGCAGATACTATTGAAATCGTAGAATCCTATCTGAAAGACAGTGAATTAAAACCTTTGGAAGAGGCTGTCAGCGAAGTCACCAAGGATCAGGAAAAAGAGGAAATCTATGAGGTTCAGTCCGGCGATACGCTTTCTCAGATTGCGGAGAAATGCGGATTGACACTGGAAGACCTGATTGCCATCAATCCCAGTCTGGAGGACGAAAGATCCATCATACGTGTGGAAGATGAATTGATCATCACTGTACCAAGGCCGGAACTTTCTGTGAATCGTCAGGAACAGAAATATATGGAAGAGGATTATGAAGCAGATATCATTTATGTGGATAATGATGACTGGTATACCACCCAGACAAAGACCTTGCAGGAACCATCCGCAGGTCATCGTAAGGTGATTGCCATAGTGAATTATCACAACAATGATATTGTCAGTGTGGATATTCAAAAAGAGGAAATTACCTATGAGGCGGTTCCTAAGATTGTGGAACGTGGAACCAAGATTCCGCCTACCTATATCAAACCGATTTCCGGAGGCCGGTTATCTTCCCAGTTTGGGCGCAGAAACAGACCTACCAAGGGAGCAAGCTCTTACCACAAGGGCGTAGACTGGGCTATTCCTGTGGGTACTGCAGTGTATGCTTCCTCAGCCGGTACTGTGACAAAAGCCGGTTGGGGCCGTGGCTATGGTTATGTTATCTATATCAAACATGCAGACGGCAGGGAGACCAGATACGGTCATCTGAGTAAGGTGCTGGTATCTTCCGGACAAACGGTGAAACAGGGGCAGAAGATCGCACTGAGCGGAAACACGGGTGTCAGTACGGGACCTCATCTGCACTTTGAGATTCTGATCAACGGCTCTCAGGTGAATCCGTTTAAGTACCTCAATTAGCGGTCTGCAGGGTGATTTATTGGTACAAATGACGAAAACGCCCCGTGTTTATGGGAAAAATGGAACGTATGTGTGCGTTTACAAAATGTTTCTTTGTGGTATACTATAGTGATGTGTAACTTAGAACATTGAGGATTTATAAATGGAACAGTATGCGATTAAAGGTGGAAATCCACTGGTCGGCGAGGTGGAAATCGGCGGTGCCAAAAATGCTGCATTGGCGATTCTTGCTGCTTCATTGATGACGGATGAGACTGTTTTAGTTGAAAATATGCCTGATGTAAGAGACACAAATGTGCTTTTACAGGCTATGCAGAGTATTGGCGTAATGGTAGAAAGAATAGATCGCCATACCGTTAAACTGAACGGCTCTCAGATACACAAATTAGTTATCGAAGACGACTATATTAAGAAAATTCGTGCATCTTACTATTTGTTAGGTGCTTTACTTGGTAAATACAAGCAGGCAGATGTATCTTTACCGGGAGGCTGTAATATCGGACTTCGTCCTATTGACCAGCACATTAAGGGCTTTCGTGCATTGGGTGCGAAGGTCAGCATTGAACACGGTCTGATCATTACAAAAGCAGACAAGCTTATGGGCAATCATATCTATATGGATGTGGTTTCTGTGGGAGCAACCATTAATCTGATGATGGCTTCTGTGATGGCAGAGGGTCAGACCATCATCGAGAATGCTGCGAAAGAACCCCATGTAGTGGATTTGGCTAACTTCTTAAACAGCATGGGTGCAAATATCAAAGGCGCCGGTACTGACGTGATCAGAATCAAAGGCGTGGCAAAATTGCACGGAACAGAGTATGCCATCATCCCTGACCAGATTGAAGCTGGAACATTTATGTTCGCTGCAGCGGTAACAAAGGGTGATGTCACTGTAAAAAATGTGATTCCCAAGCATTTGGAGTCCATCAGCGCAAAGCTGTTGGAAATCGGATGTGAAGTAAAGGAATCTGATGATGAGGTACGTGTTGTTGCGTCAAAGGCATTAACCCATACCCATGTAAAGACGTTACCTTACCCCGGCTTCCCAACAGACATGCAGCCCCAGATTGCAGTTGCACTGGCATTGGCAAGCGGGACAAGCATTGTGACGGAAAGTATTTTTGAAAATCGTTTCAAATATGTGGACGAGCTTACTAAGATGGGTGCAAATATTAAGGTGGAGGGTAATACTGCGATTATTGACGGTGTAAACCGTTATACCGGTGCGGGCATTGCGGCACCTGATCTTCGTGCTGGTGCGGCACTTGTTTTGGCAGCCTTGGCAGCAGAAGGTTTTTCCACGGTAGATGATATTCATTTCATAGAGCGAGGCTATGAGGACTTCCCGGAGAAACTGCAGAGTCTGGGCGGCATCATCGAGAAAGTGGATTCTGAACAGGCGTTGCAGAAATTCAAGCTGAAGGTTGGTTGAGATTATGGCTTGACACAGACAGCCTCACGTTGTATTCTTCTAACAGAGATATGAGAATTTAATATTGTTTATACTCTTATTCAGAGTGGTGGAGATACATAGGATCTGTGAAGCCACGGCAACCCCTTTTTAGGAAGGTGCCTACCTGAGCGAGCTAATCCTGCAGAATATGCAGGTCGAACAATAAGAGGGTTTGATTATCATCAGTCCGCTTATTTCAAAGCGGACTTTTCTTTTGCCCCGTAGAACTTTGCAAAGCAAACGGTCTCTATGAGTGGCAACGTAACAAATTCATGTAGTGTAAAGAAAGAGGTACAAAATGGAGAAAAGATTATTTACTTCCGAATCTGTAACTGAAGGGCATCCCGACAAGGTTTGTGATGCCATTTCCGATGCAATCTTGGATGCTTGTCTGGCACAGGACCCTATGAGCCGTGTGGCTTGTGAGACTGCCTGCTGTACAGGTTTTGCTCTTGTAACGGGTGAGATCACAACAAACGCACAGTTGGATATTCCTGCAATCGTTCGTGAGACAATTCTGGAAATCGGTTATGATGAAGGTAAAAAAGGCATAGACGGTAATTCCTGTGCAGTTATGGTTGCATTGGACAAGCAGTCTGCTGATATCGCTATGGGCGTTGACAAGGCACTGGAAGCTAAAGATGGTACACTGAAAGATGAATTAGACACTGGTGCCGGTGACCAGGGTATGATGTTTGGATATGCTACCAACGAGACACCTGAATTAATGCCTTATCCTATTTCCCTTGCTCATAAGCTTGCACTCCAGCTGACAAAGGTTCGTAAGGATGGTACACTTCCTTACCTTCGTCCCGATGGAAAGAGCCAGGTTTCCGTAGAATACGATGAGAATGGCAAGCCGGTAAGACTGGAGGCTGTTGTATTATCCACACAGCATGATGAGGATGTTACCCAGGAACAGATCCATGCTGATATTAAGGAATATGTATTCAAACCGGTTCTTCCTGCTGAATTGATTGATGATAACACAAAATTCTTCATCAATCCTACCGGACGTTTTGTAATCGGTGGACCTCACGGTGATGCAGGTCTTACAGGTCGTAAGATTATCGTAGATACCTATGGCGGATATGCACGTCATGGCGGCGGAGCTTTCTCCGGTAAAGACTGCACAAAGGTAGACCGTTCTGCTGCATATGCGGCAAGATACGTTGCTAAGAATATTGTAGCTGCAGGTATTGCAGATAGATGTGAGATTCAGCTCTCCTATGCAATCGGTGTTGCACAGCCTACTTCTATCTACGTTGATACACAGGGTACAGGTAAGATTTCTGATGAGAAACTGGTTGATATCGTTCGTGAGAACTTTGATCTTCGTCCTGCCGGTATCATCAAGATGTTGGATCTTCGTCGTCCGATTTACAAACAGACTGCTGCTTATGGTCACTTTGGCCGCTTGGATCTGGATCTTCCATGGGAGAAAACGGATAAGGCAGAAGACCTGAAAAAATATCTGTAAAACAGATATCGGTGAAAAAATAATAGAATGCCTATTTGATTGCCCCTGCGAATCAATTCGCAGGGGTTTTCTATGCGTTATGCGTTATAGGAAATTCCTCGGAATTTCTTATCATGGTAAGAAGATTTTGTGAAGAAATTCTTGGCGTAACTAGTCACCAACGAACATATGTGCTACTATATTAATATATTTATTGTAGTTGGAGATTGTACTTCCACTGAGATAAAAGTCTACGACGGATGGCAGAGAGGCACGTCGCCAATAGTAACGAAGCGCTATTGAATAATTGGTAGGAAATCGAGGACAGGGATATGGCATTTACACATTTGCATGTGCACACTGAGTACAGTTTGCTGGACGGTTCCAATAAAATAAAAGAATATGTAAAACGTGTAAAAGAACTGGGCATGGACAGTGCGGCGATTACAGACCATGGTGTTATGTACGGGGTAATTGATTTCTACAAGGAAGCGAAAGCCCAGGGCATCAAACCGATTATCGGCTGCGAAGTCTATGTGGCACCCGGGTCCCGTTTTGACAGAGAGGCAAACACCGGGGAGGACCGTTATTATCATCTGGTTTTGCTGGCGGAAAATAATGTGGGTTACGCCAACCTGATGAAGATTGTCAGCCGCGGTTTTACAGAGGGCTACTACTATAAGCCCCGTGTGGATCTGGAGATCCTGCAGGAGTATCACGAAGGGATCATTGCCCTTTCTGCCTGCCTGGCGGGAGAAGTGCAACGATACATTATGAAAGGTCTGGTGGAGGAGGCGGAAAAAGCAGCACTTCGCTATCGGGATATTTTTGGCCCGGATCACTTCTACCTGGAACTGCAGGATCATGGCATGCCGGAGCAGAGAATGGTCAATACTTCTCTGCTTTCTATGAGTAAAAAACTGGGAATCGAGCTGGTTGCCACCAACGATGTTCATTATACGTATGCAGAAGATGCAAAGCCCCACGACATTCTGTTGTGTATCCAGACAGGTAAAAGACTGTCCGATGAGAACAGAATGCGCTATGAAGGCGGTCAGTATTATGTGAAGAGTGAAGTGGAGATGAAAGCCCTTTTCCCATATGCCTGGGAGGCGGTGGAAAACACCCAGCGTATTGCCGACAGATGTGATGTGGAGATTGAGTTTGGAGTTACCAAGCTGCCTCATTTCGATGTGCCGGAAGGATATGATTCCTGGACTTATCTGAATTATCTGTGCGAAGAGGGTCTTAAGGAGAGGTATCCGGAAGATGACGGAACCTTACACCAACGACTGGAATATGAACTGTCTATCATCCAAAGAATGGGATATGTAGATTATTTCCTAATTGTCTGGGATTATATCAATTACTGCCGGGAGCACGGCATTGCGGTAGGTCCGGGGCGTGGATCCGCAGCGGGCAGTATTGTTTCCTATTGCCTGAAAATCACCAACATTGATCCCATACGATATTCCCTGCTGTTCGAGCGATTCCTGAATCCGGAACGAGTATCTATGCCGGATATCGACGTAGACTTCTGCTTTGAAAGAAGACAGGAAGTAATTGACTATGTCTGCAACAAATACGGAAAAGACAAGGTAGTGCAGATCGTCACCTTTGGAACTATGGCGGCTAAGGGTGTTATACGTGATGTAGGGCGTGTTATGGATCTGCCCTACAACTATGTATCAGATATCGCCAAGATGATTCCCACAGAATTAAATATCACAATTAACAAGGCCATGGAGATGAATCCGGAGCTGCGCAAACGATATGAAGAGGAAGAACAGGTACATACCTTGCTGGATATGTGTGTGCGTCTGGAGGGTCTGCCAAGGCATTCTTCCATGCATGCTGCAGGTGTGGTTATCTGCCAAAAGCCTGCGGAAGAATTTGTGCCTCTGTCCAGAGGCTCTGATGGTTCGATTACCACCCAGTTTACGATGACTACCATAGAGGAATTGGGTCTTCTGAAGATGGACTTCCTGGGCCTTAGAACCTTAACGGTGATTCAGAATGCTGTGCGCATGATTGAGGAAAATCATGGCATTTCCATCGATATCGATGCAATTGATTATGATGATAAAAAGGTACTTGCGTCCATTGGAACAGGTAAGACGGAAGGTGTGTTCCAGTTAGAAAGTGCCGGTATGAAAAGCTTCATGAAGGAACTAAAACCCCAGAGTCTGGAGGATGTTATCGCCGGGATATCCCTGTATCGGCCGGGACCAATGGATTTCATTCCTAAGTACATCAAAGGGAAAAATAATCCGGATACCATTACCTACGAGTGTCCGGAATTGGAACCTATTCTGGCACCTACCTACGGTTGTATTGTGTATCAGGAGCAGGTTATGCAGATTGTACGGGATCTGGGCGGCTATACCATGGGCCGTTCCGATCTGGTTCGCCGTGCCATGAGTAAGAAGAAAACCTATGTGATGGAGCAGGAACGAAAGAACTTTACCTTCGGAAATGCTGAAGAAAATGTACCCGGATGTGTTGCCAAAGGCATCAGTGAAGAAGTGGCAAACCGTATTTATGATACCATGATGGACTTTGCTAAGTATGCCTTTAACAAATCCCATGCCGCCTGTTATGCAGTGGTATCTTACCAGACTGCTTACTTAAAATATTATTATCCGGTGGAATTTATGGCAGCTCTGCTGACTTCTGTCATTGATAACTCTGCTAAGGTATCGGAATACATTCTGACCTGCAGGAACATGGGCATCAAAATTTTGCCGCCGGATATCAATGAAGGGCAGGCAGGATTTTCCGTATCGGGAGGAAATATTCGCTATGCTTTAACTGCCATAAAGAGTGTGGGAAGACCTGTGATTAATGAACTGGTAGCAGAACGCAATGAGAGAGGCCCATTTACCGGACTAAAGGATTTTGTTACCCGAATGTCGGACAGAGGTCAGGATGTGAACAAGCGTCTGATAGAAAACTTTATTAAAGCAGGTGCTTTGGACAGCTTCGGGCCGACCAGAAAACAGTTTATGAGCGTCTATAGTCAGGTGGTGGATTCCATTCACCAGGATAAAAAGTCCAATCTGGCAGGACAGCTGTCTCTGTTTGATCTGGTAAGTGAGGAAGAAAAGAGCAGCTATGAGATACAATTGCCGGATGTGGGAGAGTATGACAAAGAGATGCTTCTGGCTTTGGAAAAAGAAGTTCTGGGCATCTATGTCAGCGGCCATCCGCTGGAGGAATATACAGGTATTCTGGACAAATATATCACTGCCAAAACCACAGACTTTCTATGGAATGATGAGCTGCAGGATTCCCTTGCTCAGGATGGTACGAAGGTAACCATTGGGGGAATGATTTCCGACAAAAAGATCAAATACACCAAAAACGATAAAATAATGGCATTTTTACAGGTGGAAGACTTGATGGGAACCGTGGAGGTCATTGTTTTTCCGAAGGATTACGAAAAGAACGCTTCCAAGCTGGTTGAAGACAATAAAGTATTTGTGACAGGAAGGGTGTCCGGTGAGGATGAGAAGGACAGTAAACTGATCTGCGAGAGTATCACCCTGTTTGAAGATATCCCGAAGAAGCTTTGGATTAAGTTCCCTACCAGAGAAAACTATGAATCCAGGGAACAGGAACTGATGGAGCTGCTTTATGAATCGGAAGGTAAGGACAGCGTAGTGATTTACGTGGAGGATATCAAAGGGATGAAAACCTTACCCCCAAATCGCAATGTGAAGGCAGACCAGTTGCTGCTGTCCAAGTTGTATGAAGCTTTCGGAAAAGAGAATGTGAGACTGGTTTGATAAATGAAAAATTTGAAACAGGCGAAACAGACAAGCCGGAAGATGCAGGGGATTCCATTCGTTTTTCTTGAAACAATATCTGATATGGAGTAAAATATCTAGGAAATCATTGACTAAAGTGTTTTTAAGCAATAACGCCGAGGCGTTATTGAAAAACAATGTGTTCATAAACAATGCGATTTCGTGAAGAGGATAAAGACAAATTATGGAAAAAGAGATTAAGACCATTGGGGTGTTGACAAGTGGCGGCGATGCACCGGGTATGAACGCCGCTATCCGTGCGGTGGTGAGAAAAGCAATCGCAAACGGTGTTGCTGTTAAGGGCATCAAAAAGGGATACCAGGGGCTGTTAAACGAAGAAATCATAGATATGGACAAACATTCCGTGTCTGATACGATTCAGCAGGGCGGTACCATTTTGGGAACTGCCAGATGTATGGAGTTTAAGACCGAAGAGGGACAGCGAAAGGGAGCCGAGATTTGTCATAAACATGGAATTGACGGTGTGGTTGTGATCGGTGGAGACGGTTCCTACCGGGGTGCCCAGGCGCTTGCAAGACATGGGATCAATACCATTGGCCTTCCCGGTACCATCGACCTGGATATTGCCTGTACGGATTATACCATCGGTTTTGACACAGCAATCAATACGGCTATGCAGGCCATTGATAAAGTAAGGGATACTTCCTCTTCCCATGAAAGATGCAGTATTATTGAAGTTATGGGAAGAAATGCAGGTTACATTGCCTTATGGTGTGGTGTTGCCAATGGGGCAGAGGATATTCTGCTTCCGGAAAAGTATGACTACAATGAACAGACCATTATCAATAACATCATTGCGAACCGAAAGCGTGGCAAGAAGCACCATATTATCATCAATGCAGAAGGTATCGGACATTCCACATCCATGGCAAGACGTATAGAAGCAGCAACCGGTGTGGAGACAAGGGCTACTATTCTGGGCTATATGCAGCGAGGCGGCAGTCCTACCTGTAAAGACCGATACTACGCCTCCATAATGGGGGCATATGCCGCGGATATTCTTTGCAATGGCAAGAGCAATCGTGTGGTAGGAATCAAGCATGGGGAATGTGTGGATTTTGATATTGAAGAAGCACTGCAAATGACGAAAGAGATTCCGGAGTACGAGTACCAGGTAGCAAGGATTTTGAGCCAGTAAAATGATCACAAGTTTATCGAATAAGAGAGTAAAAGAAATCATATTATTAAACCAGAAAGCCAGGGAGAGACAAAAACAGGGTGCCTTTGTAGCCGAAGGGGTGAAACTGTTTCTGGAGGCTCCCCTTAGCCAGATCAGACAGATATATCTGTCTGAGGAATTTGATACTGAGGCGAATCTGGAAGTAAGGGACAAACTCGAGAAAGCCTCTGTTTTAGCAAAAACAGGGGCTGTTTTTATGGATACGGTAGATGCTGCAGTGTTCCGAAAGATGTGCGACACCCAGACCCCCCAGGGAATTATCTGCGTGGTTGCACAAAGGAAATACAAACCGGAAGATATGATTCGGGGGGAGGGTCTCTATCTGCTTCTGGAAAATATACAGGATCCGGGCAATCTGGGGACCATGTTTCGTACGGGAGAGGGAGCCGGCGTGGATGGCATTTTTATGTCAAAGGAAACGGTGGATCTTTACAATCCCAAAACCATTCGCTCCACCATGGGATCCGTATTTCGTGTGCCGTTTTGTTATGTAGAAAGCCTGACAGATACAATCGAAATGCTGCAGGCAAAAGGAGTGATGGTTTTTGCTGCGCATTTGAAGGGAGAGAAGCTTTATCATCAGCTCTCTTTCCTTGGGGGAAGTGCTTTTCTGATCGGAAATGAGGGGAACGGCTTGACAAAGAAATGTGCCGACAAGGCGGATGCCTATTTAAAGATTCCCATGGAGGGAAAACTGGAATCTCTGAATGCAGCAGTTTCTGCGGCAATATTAATGTATGAAGCGAAAAGGCAAAGGACAAAAGATGAATGCACTGACAGGCGTTGCCCTTCGATTTAAATACAACAGCAAAGAGTCTGTAATGGCTTCGAAAAAAGCCTTGGAAGCTTTGGAAATCCATTCCGGAGATGAGGTGGAAAGCCTTTATACTACACTTTCAGGAACCATGGGCTCCATGGCAGATTACATTGACGAGGTGAAAGAATCCGTGCGTAAACTGACAGATATGCAGCATAACGTGATTGTTACGATGGCTGATATTATTGAAAGCAGAGATGAGAATACAGGTGGACATATTAAGAGAACGGCTGTATATGTACGTTTGATTGCGGATAAACTGAAGGAAAAGGGAATGTTTCCGGAAATACTGACGGAAGAGTACATCGAGAATATGTCGGTGGCGGCGCCTCTTCATGACATGGGTAAAATTCATGTACCGGATTCCATCCTGAATAAGAAAGGCAGGCTTACGGATGAAGAATTCTCAATCATGAAAACCCATACGGGAGTCGGTAAGGAATTGCTGGAGCAGGCTTCCGAGCAGATTGGTACCTTTGATTATCTGGAAATTGCCCTGCAAATGGCTGACAGCCATCACGAGTGGTGGAACGGTAATGGATATCCTCATCATCTGGTTGGGGAAGAAATTCCTCTTTGTGCAAGGATTATGGCAGTGGCTGATGTGTTTGACGCTTTGGTGTCAAAGCGCTGTTACAAGGATGGAATGCCCCTGGAAAAAGCCCTGTCTATCATCAAAGAAGAAACCGGCACCCACTTTGATCCGGTTGTTTCAGAAGCATTCTTGGAATGTATTGAGGACGTGAAGAAAGTACTGGAAGAGCAAAACTAGCCGGAGTTCACATGCCTTCGTACAGAGCCCATCTCGAAAATG